>JAGLQD010000376.1 GCA_023136985.1 Candidatus Sabulitectum sp.
TGTATGGAGTATCTCATAGATGCCGGAAACATCGATCCATCATGGTCTGTACCTGTTACCAACATTACAGTTCTGCTTCTTGAAGAAGGCAGAACAGACCAGGCACTTGAGCTTCTGGAGCCTATGTGTTACAAAAACACTCCGGCTCTTATCCTCGCAGGAATTGAGTGGCGTCAGGGGAATACAGATAGAGCTCTCAGGCACCTTTCTGAAGCATTGATATCAACAGCACCAAAGCCTGAAGTTCTTGCAGCGGCTGGCATTGTCTGGTCTGTTACCGGTAACAGAGAAATGGCTGGTAATGTGATCAGAAGACTTCTCGAGAACCCGGAAGCACCCTCTGAACTAAGAGTTCTTGCACTGCGCTACGCTCTTATGCTTGGGGAATAGGAACAATCAATTCCTAATTCCTGAAAACATCTGCACGCAGAATGCCAAACTTATCAATACAAACTCGTTCAGTAAGCAGAATGGTCAGCACAACACTGGTTACAGTACTTACTACAATTGCTATCATGATCAGTATCTGATATTTGATTGCCACCTCCGGGCTTGCACCGCCAAGGATCACACCTGTCATCATGCCGGGAAGGGTTACAATACCCATGGTGGCCATGGATGCAAGAGTGGGCTTCAGAGCAAGCTGAACACTTTCCTGAAGATAGGGAAGCAGGGCTTCCCTGCGGGATGCTCCCAGTGAGAGTACATAGAGATAGTGTTTTGAGTCAGTCTGCAGCTGTTTGTAGAAAGAGCTGATGCCAACGATGTTTCCCCGAAGTGAGTTTCCAAGCAGCATTCCTCCCAGAACAATGAGATATCTTGCATCAAAAACATTATCCAGAGGTATCACAAAAGTATTGAGATAGAACACAACTGTAAGTGTAGCAACTGAAAAGGATATAAAGACAGGCAGAAATATGCTTCTGATCTTAATTGATGAGCTTCTTACAGCGGAAAAAACAGCAACCATTATCATTACTGTAATCCATCCGGTATTAACATATGGATTATTCCACCGAAACAAGTACTTAAGAAAGATACCTATTAACGCAAGCTGAACAGACATCCGAACAATTGACACAAAAAGAGGTTTTATCATTCCAAGACCATATCTGACACTGATAGCCACAGGAATAACCAGCAGAATAAATGCAACCGCAAGGGAGAGTATGGGAATATCTAATGTCTCCATTTTTTCTCCTCAAAATCGAAAACCCTTACTACAGAATTATCAAGCCAAACCGGGTCATGGGAAACAATAATGCATGTACTGTCTTCCCTGCTAATAAAATAGTCTGCCACTTTCTTCTTCAGATGTTTATCCAGAGAAGCAGTAACCTCATCTAAAAAATACACATTACGCTTCAACAGTATAGCTGTAACTATTGCCATTCGTTGTCTTTCGCCCCCGGACAATTGCCTTATTTCTTTAAGAAACAGGTTAATATCAAGATGAAAAAACTTCATCAATTCAATTAATGTCATACCTGAATGGGTATTTATCTTTAGATTTGAGACATAATCAAACAACCCTTGAACTGTACCAGTGCCGAGGCTTACATCCTGATCAATGTAGGCAACTTTTTTTCGAACAGCCCACACAGTTTTTTCGTCAACGGGAACACCATCAAAGAGAACATCTCCCCTGTCAGGTTGGATAAAACCGAGTACCAGAGAGAGCAGTGAGCTCTTTCCGGAACCGGATTTTCCCGAAATTACAACCTTATCACCCTTATTGATCCTCAGAGAAAGGTTCTGGATCACTCTTTTACCGTCAAATGCCAGATGTACATTTTTGAACTCAATCAATTTGTTTGACGCTTTCATCATTGGTTCCCGACTGAATCATGTCTCTTTAGTTTTAACGATTTTTCAAAATCGCTTTGAATAAACTCTGCAACACTGTTCTCATTGTTGCTGCGGATAATTTTTGTAGCACACTGCTTCAGTTCATCAATCGCATTAGAGACTGCAATCGATCTGTCTGCTATTTTGAACATACCTGTATCGTTTGCGTTATCACCGAAGACCACCACCTCATTGCCGGAGAGTCCCGTGATCTGTTGCAGCTCTTTTATTGCATTGTCCTTTGTGGCCTTCCTGTCATGAGCTGTAAGCCAGAAGAAGCCTGGGGAATAGTGGTCTTCAAGACAATGGATCTCAAGAGAGCCTCTGTATCGTTCTCTTAATTCACATTCCAGATCTGTGAGCACTTCCAGTTTACCGATCACATTAAGACAGATCACCTGATCGCTGAATGAACTACTGATCTTCTCCACGAATCGAAGTCTTTTGTCATTTTGAATTCTACGATCGTTCAGGTACCATTTGACACCCTCATTTGCAATACTGCTGTAATAAAGACGATCCTCAACACCGGTGTATGTGGAAACAAAAGGAGAGCATCCATGTTCTTCTATCACACTGCAGATATCTTCCACCAGGGGTGGATCAATGCTGTTGATAAACAGATGCTGCCCTGATTGAAGGTCTGAGATGATCGCGCCGTTGAATTCAATCACAGGCAGATCAAGCTTAAGCCCCTTGAATATGTGCTGTATAGAAGCTACGCTTCTTGCACTTGCTGTAGTGAACAGGATCCCCTTCTCCAGCAAATTCTGCAGAATATTGAATGTTACTGGAGAAAGAGTGCCGTGATCAGTAAGCAGCGTACCATCCAGGTCAGTGATGTACAGAGGATTCATTCCGTGAAAAAACTATCCACTGTAACCAAAGAAAACACCCAGAATTTCCATTGACAGCTTGTACTTCTCTTCTTCAACATATAGAATGAAACTACCGTTCTTCGAAGTCATCCAGTTCTGTATCTGAGATTCAGGCAGATCCGAAAACTTGCCGACCTCTGCTTTAAATCCCTTCTCTTCCATGTGTTTTACAGCTGAATTCAGCGACTCAAGATCGTCCATTTGAAGTACGGCAATAAGTACCGGGTTATTGCTCATTTCAAATCTTTCTGCTATTCGTGTGAGATTGCCGCAACAGGACATCCCTCTTCCGCCTGAAGAGCGCATGCCTCGAATTCAGATGGAACCGGATTGCTTTTAACCTGTGATTTGTCATCCACAAGTCCGAAAACATCAGGGCAGGTTCCTTCACAAGCTCCACAACCAACGCACATATCCTGGTCTACTTTGAATTTCATGATCCTCCTTAGTAATTGATACCGGCTGGTTTTACATTCTCCGGGTCAAAAGCATGGCATGGCACAACACCATACACCATATCACATTTCGGGCATTTGTCTTCAAAGGTGATCATCTCGAATGTCTCACTGCACTGAACACATTTGATGTCCAGGGGCATTGGCATTGGTTGTGTTGCAAAACCCATCTGCCTTACCTTGTCCACCACCTGTCTGTCACTTTCAAAACTTCCTGCGCATCCGTCATGCATGGTTTTCTCCTTATTATTTTACTGAGTGTTTTCTATTTTTGTAATGATATCGCCCTGTCGCAATTTGGTTCTGTAAGCAAGAAAGATTCTGTCCATATCCTCAAGAGTTGAAAGAATCTTTCTCTCCTCATCGGTGGTCTCAATTACTTTATGAATACCACCGTTCTTTATGACAATTCTTCTGTCCCCCATCAATGCAAGAACCGGATCATGCGTTGCCATGAGAACGATCTTGTCTTCTGAAATAAGAAGACCAAGTGCCCTCTTTCTATCAATCCCGGCATTCTCAATTTCATCTATTAGAATTATGGGAGACTTACTGAGAATCGCCGTGTCCGCTATCATCAAAGCACGGCTCTGTCCCCCGCTAAGACTGGTAATGGGCGTTTCCGGAGTGAACGGTTCACCAGCCAAACTGTTCGCTTTGTTTATTATTCTCTTGATAACCTGCTCTCTGTTCTGAACCATACGGCTCTCTGCGTGTAGCTCAACAAAATCATAAACTGAAAGATCCATTACGAAATTCATATTCTGGCTCAGCTGGGCTACAAGTTTGTCTGCTGACGAGAAACGCCATTTCTTGTCAGGAACCTGGTCGTTGACAAGTACGGAACGACCGGTTGGAGTGTCTCCCTGGGCAACCCATTCGATATCTCCCAGCAATCTGCTCTTGCCGGAACCGGTTGGCCCCACAATACAGATGATCTCTCCCTGCCTGATAACAAGATCATCAAATTTCTCAGGGTTTCCTGACTTATCATGCCCTGGAAGTATGGTTACTGTCTTTACTACATCATCTTCTTTGCCCAGGAAAGCTATCATCTGTTTGATGAACTCACCGATCTGAAACATCAGGTTATCAACATCAATGGCCTTGTCCTCTATCTCGTCTTCATCAAATCCAGCAAAGTATTCAGCAAGGGTAAGTTCTTCTTTCCCTGTGATATCAAGTCCGTTATCGCTGAAGAATGAGGCAAGAAAAGGGAACTCGAAGATTAGATCCGATATCTTTCTGTTGTTTATGGCGGCCATTAGTCTTCAACTTTCATCTTGCGCACATTACCCATCTGATAGCTTTCACCGATCCTTGTTTCACCAAGACAGTATGAACAGAGTGCAGCAGGCATGGGAAAACGCAGCTCCATACCTTTCAGAGAGTCTATGTTCAATGCTTCATCGTACAGAAGAGTGCTTAATTCAAAACTTCCCTGCCCTGTCAGCCCGTTGATATGCATTATGATCGCTGAGGGGTTAACTGTGTTTACCCGTGACGCAAACACCTCACGCTCTGCCTGAGAAACAATATCACCTTTGGTTATAACCACGATATCAGCTGTTTTCAGCATAGGACCGATCTTTTTCGGGGTGTTGATACCGCTGAGGTTGTCAATCACACACACAGCCTTTATTCCCTTGATGTAAGGTGAGCATCTGTTGCACAGCCCGGCGGATTCACTTATCAGTATGTCAAACTTATTTTTTAGAGCCCAGTTGGTTATCTCCTCCACATTGCTTACAAAGTAGTGATCCGGACAAAGCGCACCGGAAAGACCTTTTTTAACTGGAATACCAGCTTTTTCGTAAAGTATATCATCATCGGTGTAAAGGCAGTCAAACTTTGCTACTGCTATTTTCAACCCCTGTTTTTTCAGGGAGTCGATCGTCTTAAGAATAACAGATGTTTTTCCGGAAGATGGAGGGCCTGATACTGTTACCAGATTCATGAACTATCCAATCGCTTTATTGAACAGAGCTTCACATTTCAGAATCAAAGCACTTATGTCATTGCTGTAGATGTAATCCCAGCCAAGCCACATGAACTTATTCTCAGGTGGAATTCTGTTGTCAAGGTCTGGGTGAACACTTGGGAATAAACCACCGTGAGACAGTATTTTCCCCACTTCTACAGACGCAAAGAAATCTATAACCGGTTGAAGTTTTTCTATTTTCTCTTTCTTTGCAAGCATGAATATAGGGCTGATGATGGCACCATCCTCAGGCCAGACAGCGATCATGGGGCCACCCTCTTTTACCACTTTTGTAAAGAAGTATGGCATTATTGTAACGATTGGTCGCTGGGTTTTCATCCTGTTACTCTTCACCATTTGAGAAGGATGCATGGACTGCAGCAGACTCCGCCCGAGTTTTGTTACACCCTCTTCCCCGTAGTGCTTGTGGATATTGAGCAGTATACCGTTGAACAGATCAAAATCACCCACAGGCAGTGAAACCCTCTTCTCGAACTCAGGTTTCATTATGTCTTTCCATGTTCTGGGCACTTCTCTACCGTCGAGTTCATCCCTGTTGATAAGGAACACAGCAGGAACAACACCGATCAACGCATAATGCCCTCTGGGGTCCTTCAGATTCAAGCCGTCGAAGAGAGAATTGAATCTGTCCAGTGTTGTTGTATCTGCAAAAACTCCCTGCCTCTTGAACTTACCGATCATTTCCTCATCAAAGAACATATCGAACCCCGCTGATATGAAAAGGTCCGGCAGATCACTGGAGTCAGTCACGCCCTTGATATTATTCTCTACCCAGTCCAGCCCCATGGATGCAGCCTTAAGCTCATGGTTGATAGGCACATCAACGTGCTTAGCGAACTCATTGAACTGCTCAAGCAGAGGAATTCTTACAGGACACGGAAGCAAACCAACAACATTCAGGGCATCGCTATTCCTGGATTTAGTTGATGTGGCAAGTGTGACATCTATAGCTGCATCATCACGCTCAATGGCTTCCACCAGCAGTTTGCTGAAAGTATCCATATCAATCTGCTTCAGCATGAGTGCCGTCTCCAGGGTAATAGATCCTGCAAACTTTTCCCTTTGTTTCTCGTGTTTCATCTGTGGGAATCCATTGGACGCAAAAACAGGTACAGTCTCAGGATATTGTTCCGTTATATCCCACAGTGTCGTATTTTTATCAAAATATTTCATTTGTCATTCCTTTGCATCAAGCGTATCCAAAACATTGTTGAGTACATTGGTATGATATGACAATCAGGTTCATTTGTGCAAACTTTAACAATCTATTTTTTCTTCGCAACCAGAAAATATCCCAATGGGAATCTTCTGGCTGTAGACCTTGATACTTTCCTGCCAAAACCTGTGTGAACGAAGAGCATAGTAAACCACTGAGATATGCTTGCCAGAGGTCTTCCGATAATGCTCAGTCCAAGGATATTCTTTGCATAAATATCTGTGATGATCTCCGGTACCCCACCTATGGGAAACAGATCAATGACCTCAAGACCGGCAATCTCCGCAAGACGCTTCAGGGCAAACTCTGTATACCTGTGAAAATCATGTGGTTCCTCATGTATCCAGTAATAGAACGGAACATTTAGAATAAGAACTCCGCCGGAGACCAGGACTCTGGCGATCTCCTTCATCAATAACTCAGGTTCAGGGATGTGTTCAAGAACATCAGATAGAATAACAGTGTCGTATTCACTGTTCTTAAACGGGAGGTCCTCTGTTAGATCACACTGGAAATCAAGATAAGGGTTCCTGTGAAGAGAGTTTCCCCAGTCTACACAAGTGTTATCGGTGACATGATCCTTGTAGGCACAGTACAGTGGAACTTTCCCGCAACCGAGATCAAGCAATCGACCTTTTGCGTATTTTTTCAGATTCGCATCATAGAATTCCGCTATCAGATCAGTTATCAACCTTGAACCTGGAGCTACTTCTTTTACATCCCGTGAGCCCTGCAGTCTGCCTCTCCTGTATATGTATTTGCTGGAAGTCCACTTATCAATAGATTTCATACTACCCTTCCGACCCATTCTCTGGTACGATTATTAATAGGATCAAACCTCTTTATCGATAACAGATCGCACAATCTTTGCTAGATCAGTCAGAGTGAAAGGCTTGGAAATGAACGGTATGCTTGTTCCTGAACCCTTTACTCGTTTGATCACATCATCAGAATAACCTGACATGTAAATGATCTTCAAGCCAGGAACCAGTGCAAGAGCTTCCCTGCAGAGTTCTTCAAGACTTATACCGGGCATAATAACATCAGTTAGCATAAGATCAATAGAATCTCCGCTTTTTCTTATAATAGTTAAAGCATCTGATCCGCAAGAAGCCTCAACGACTTTGTACCCAAATCGCTTAAGGGCAATAACTGAAACTTCTCTTACTTCTTCACTATCTTCAACAATAAGAATTGTCTCATTGCCCGAAAGGTCAAAATATTCTACAGGGTTTTGTGGTGAAACACTCTTTTCGTCACTGATAGGAAGAAGGATACGGAAAGTTGATCCAACCCCCTCTTCGCTATGTACATCAATGATTCCGCCATGCTGCCGCACAATTCCATAAACTGTTGCCAGACCAAGACCGGTTCCTCTGTCTCCCTTTGAAGAAAAGAATGGTTCGAAGATATTGCTTAGAGTCTCACCGTCCATTCCCGTACCATCATCCGAAAAGACAAGAACAGCGCATGCGCCATGTGGAGCGGACTCATCCGGATCTTCAGGAAACACAGAAAGATCTGTGCTGATTATCATTTTACCGCCTTCAGGCATGGCATCCTGAGCATTCACTGCCAGATTCATAAGTACCTGTTCAATTTTGGTTGCATCTCCCTCCACCGGAAGAGGAAACTCATGAAAAGAAAATGAAATACTTATGTTTTCACGAATAGTTCTTTCTATAAGGTTCCTGTAGCTGTCTACAACTTTGTTAAGATCAATAACTCTAAGCTCAAGAAATTGTTTTCGTCCAAATGCAAGAAGTTGATTCACAAGCAGCTGAGAGCTCTTTCCAGCTCGAAGAATTTCCTTGAATGGCCGGGGGTCCATCCCTGAACTGTGGTCCGCAAGCAGTATTTCAGCGTAACCGATTATCGGAGTCAACAGGTTATTCAGATCATGGGCTACTCCACCTGCAAG
>JAGLQD010000377.1 GCA_023136985.1 Candidatus Sabulitectum sp.
TGGCTCTCCGTGCTACCGCTCCGTGCTACCGCTCGGGACGCCCTCAGGTATCGGCTCTGTTGCTTTCGGGACGCCCTCAGTTAGGGTCAAGTTGGCTCTCCAGAGCCCCTGCTGCGTTACTGATTCAATTACATAGCGATGCTTGCGCATGTATCAGTGCCTTGCGGGAAAGCAGCAGAGCCACCCAACTGATGTGAGTTTGTTAAGGCTTGATCTTCAATTGTTTCATTTAATGACAGCTCTGACTAATCCTTAAGCAGCAGAAGTTTATCTTCTGGCTGAATCACCTGGTAAGCGCTAACCAAGAAGGTTCATGTAGGCATTCCACAGGGGTTCTCCAAAGAAGAGAGCAAGCACTGCTCCAGCGGCCATGAACGGGCCGAAGGGAATGGGTGTATTCCGCTTTTTACCACCGAATGCCATCATTGCTCCACCGGAGATCGCCCCCAGTATGAATGCCGCAAAAAATGCAATAACTGTTGAAGCAGGTCCCAGAAATGCTCCTATGCAGGCGGCCAGTTTGATGTCGCCCCAGCCCATTCCACCCTGGAATTCATCTTCTTCATCTTCAAAGCCTTCGGGAGCTTCAGTACGAATGTTTTTCTTTTTCAGGTATATGGAAGCACCGGCTCTTATGAGTAGAAAGAATGATGCTCCCGCAACTGCGGTTACAAGAGAGGTCAGTATATCCAGCCCCCCGGGCAGCAGGGCAAGAAGAATTCCTGCAACAGTTCCTCCGATACTTACCTCATCAAGAATTATGAACTGCTCAAGATCGGTTCTTACAACCACAACCATAAGAGCAATCAACACAGCGTAGTTGACGAACGCCAGCGAGTATCCTGTTTGCAGGGCTGCAAAGGCAAAAAGAATTCCCGTTATAAGTTCGGTTACCGGATATTTTACAGAAATTGACATGGAACAGTTTCTGCATTTTCCTTTAAGGATCAGGTAGCTGAGTACTGGAATGTTGTCCTGTGGTTCAATTTCCTTCCCGCACCCGGGGCACGCACTGGGTGGAGATACTATCGATTTGCCCAGGGGAACACGCCAGATAACCACATTCAGGAAGCTGCCGATACACAATCCGAAAAGCCCTGCAAATGCAGTGAAGATGCTGTCAATAGTGATGATACAACCTTTCTTTTCAGGGATACTTGCATAGTTCCATACACGGGAAGTATAATTAAGGCTGACACAGACTGGGAGATATGGTTTCTCCGGTCAAAACCTTGGAGGGGTGTATTAAATGAAAAGAACTCTTATTGTTCTTGCAGTTCTCGCTCTTGTTGCCTTTGCCGGCGACATGGTCAGCGGTGGATCAGAACTTACTAAGTTTACAGGACATGCTTCTTTCAGATGGTCAA
>JAGLQD010000378.1 GCA_023136985.1 Candidatus Sabulitectum sp.
GGTCAATGTTCGGAGCAGAAGGAGCCGATCCATCTTCAACTATGGGCACTTACAGCTATGTCAGCTGGGTTCCAAAGCTGAACGAGTATGTTGACGGCAAAATTGGTGCAACAATCACCACTCCCAGTGACGAAAACTTCGAAGTCTGCTATGCATACCTTAATCTTCACTTCACCGACAACTTCACACTTTCCGGTGGCCAGATGAACATACCTTTCGGTTATGCTTATACCCGTTCAAGTGGATCCATGCTTTTTGCTGACAGATCCATGATCGTCGGCGGAGACTTCGGCAACTACGGTGGAAAAGACAACATGGCTGTACTTACTGCCAAGTTTGCTCCTGTAACTGTTGATCTTGCCCTTTCCAATGGTGTTAGCATGCGCGCTGCTGCTATTGATTCTACTAACAAGCAGTTCACAGCAAGGCTTGCTGTTGACCCAACCGAGTGGCTCACAATTGGTGGATCCATGGCTATGGTTGGCGAAGCTGATGATGACGACACAGAGGATGTTGACGAAAGCTGGAGCAGCAATGGTATAGACATCTTTGCAGTTGCCAACTACCCGGTTACTTCAACAGGCACACTGAATTTCGTCGGTGAGTACATGATTCTCGGACAGACTGGTGTTATCGCTGAGGATGCAGACTCCAATGACGGTTCCTGCATGAGTGTTATGCTCGCTTACGACGCACAGCTCAACGGCGATGTTATCATGGCTATTCAGCCAGCAGTTCGCTACGACATGGTTGATCCTATTGCTGACGTTGATGACAACAACTACACTGCCATCGACTTCTGCGTTGGAGTTGAAGTATTCAGCAACAAGAACACATTCCAGATCGGTGCCCGTAACTACGGCTTCGAGAACACCGATGTTGAGAACGGTGGCACAGAGAGCTACACAGACATCTATGCCAAGTGGAGAATAAACTTCTAATCAAGTTTTTTCAATAAAAAACCGGTTCTCTTCGGAGGGCCGGTTTTTTTGTGTCCCCGTTTCCCTGTGTTCTTTTTGTTTGTATAATGCGCTTGTCTATCTGTAGAACAATTTATTTAAAGGGGGGGAAATGCAGGAAGAGAACACGGTTCCAGGATCAGTGCCGGAGACTTCAGAGATACCTGAAATACCCGGTGTAACTGATGTGCCGGAAACAGAAGAAGCACCCGAGGAGGAATCCACTGCTCTTACACACGACAGGGAACTTGCCTGTCAGAACTGCGGGGCCCCGCTTGCTTACATGGAGGGGGAGAATGTTATAACCTGCCCTTACTGTGGAACGGCTACCATGCTGGCAGGTTACGACAACATCGTTAAAATTGATGGACATTCCATGCTTCCCATGGATGTGAATGAGAACGATGCCATCAGTGCCCTGATAACATGGCTTTCAAAAGGATTTCACAGGTCAAAGAGCTATGTGGGTTCTGCAAAGATAGGATCTGTAAAGGGGCTTATGCTTCCCTACTGGATCGTGAAGAGTACAGCCTCAACTTCCTGGCATGGAAAAAAGAAAAGAACAAAAACCACTGGGACCGGAGACAATAAGAGAACTCAGACCTGGTATGAGCCCGTGAGTGGCCGGTTCAGCGAGGACTTCACCTGGCCGGAGTATGCCAGAGAAGATCCCGGTGAATTCTGGGGTATCGGGAATATTCAACCGGGGAAGAAATCTGTTTTTCCGGACTGGGGCAAGTTCTGGCTCAGATTTGGTGGCAGCAAGGAGAGCTCCAACAGAGATATGCTGGCCGGGCAGATACCTTTCGACATTGAAGCTGTGAAAAGTGCAGGAATGGCTGATGATCTGGTAAATGGTCAGATCACCCAGGAGAGGGCAGAAGCCAATGCAAGAGGCAATATTAGCGAGCATCAGGCCAAAAAAGCAGAGTCAAAAGCCGATGTAATGACAGATGTTGATACCACTGTGAATGTTAACAAAGTTGATCTTGTTTATGTGCCCATGTGGGAAATGAAATACATCATGGACGGCAAGGAATACAGTGCTCTTGTTGACGGTGCCCAAAAAGAAGTTCTGGGTGCTGAATATCCGGTGAGCAAAAAGGCAAAGATCACTATCTTCGACATTGTACTGGGAATACCTGCAATTGTAGCAGGAATTCTTGGTTTCAGCGGTGATGGAATACCTGCTGCAAAGATCGCCATGTTCGTTCTTGTTGCACTCATGCTTGCTTACAGTCTTAAAAAAGGTCTGGGCAGCAAAAACTGATGGTTGACATTCCTGAAGCTGCCCTGTCGTGGACATACCTCAGAGCAGGTGGTCCCGGAGGGCAGCATCAGAACAAAACCGAGTCTGCTGTACAGCTGCGTTACAACATTTCTCTTGGAGAACTTCCAGATGATGCCGTTCTGCGACTGAAAAAGCTGGCTGGGAGAAGGCTTACCGATTCTGGTGATATCATTATTGAATCACGGGATCATCGAAGTCGTTTAATGAATACCAATTCTGCTCTTCGAAAGCTGAATGAACTGATCAAGCAGGCCCTTGTCGTACCCAGGAAGAGAAAGCCAACAAGACCCACCCGGGCATCAAGGGAAAGGCGACTTGTGTCAAAGAAGCAGCAGTCTGAGAAGAAGACAAGCAGGAAGAAACCACTGGCATAGCAGAGGAGCAGGATGCAATTAGTCGATGAGAGTAAACCACGCTTTCTTATTTTGCTTCTCAGCGGGATCTCGCTGCTGGCAAGACTTCTTTTCCTTGGTCGAAAATGTTTCTGGATAGATGAGTGCCTTGCCTGGGGTGCGAGTCGTATGGATTGGCTTGAGATGATCAGAGCAGTTTCCACAGGCACACCGCATCCTCCCCTGGCATTTGTTCTCATGAAGTTGTCTTCTTTCTTTGCAGGGAATGGAGAATTCGGGCTTCGGTTTCTGATTGCTATTCTGGTTGCTTCGGCAGTTATTCCCGTTTTCAGACTTGCCTCAAGACGAACAACAGTCAGAGGTGGATTCTGGGCAGGAATGGTATGGGCTGTTTCTCCTTTCGCTGTTTCTCTGGGGCAGGAAGCATGGGTGTACGGTATTAATCTGGCGATCTCCCTGTGGTTTGCTGATTTTGCAGATATGGCCTGGCGGGGATCCCGAAAGGGATTTGTCGGCGCTATTCTTCTGGGGGCTGCAGGGGTACTTACACAGCACATTTTTGTCCTGAGTGTTGTTGTCGGCAGTGTTCTGTACTTTACCATTGATCCTTCCGAGAGGGTTTCATTCAAGAGATTCATCATAGTTCCAGCAGTGCTTGCCGTTCTGTACTTTCCCATTTTCCTCTTTTTTTCGGCGCAGTTTCTTCAGAGGAGTGCCAGAATGGTTTCTGCCGGGTCGGTGTTGGGGTTCTCTCGACTGTTAAGTACTGAACCTCTTTCTCAGTTCTTCAGGATTTTCTCCGGGGGACTGTTGCCGGAACTCTCTTCCAATCTCCTTGATCGGCCAAGAATGGTATCCGCATTTGTTCTCAATGCAGTCATGGTGTTGTTTCTTGCGGTATGGCCCTATTTTACCAGGATTCTTAAACAAGGCGAACGCAGGTATCTCTGGCTTTGTCTTCTCATGCCGTTTGGTCTTTTCCTGACTGATGGTCCCACGGTCCGACAGCTTTCTGTTATCTGGATCCCGATTGTGATCACCTCGGCTGCGTTGTTCAGCAGATACCGCTGGCTGGGAATCACTGTTTCCATGTTCTGCCTGTTTTCTCTGGTTCCGTATTACGCCATGGAAGTGTTCCCCTACCATCACAGTGACTGGCGAACTGCAGTAGAAACTGTGGAATCCATCTCTCAACCAGGGGATATTGTTGTTGTGTTTGGCGGAAAATCGACATCTTTTGCATGGGAGTTCTATTCAAACTCAGATATTGTCTACCTGACCCCAGGTGGCGGCACTCCGTTCGCAGGCGGTGGATTTGATCTGGATGGAGCAAGGATAAGGGATCGTGTTGATCCAGAGCTGTTTCTGGACAGCATTTATGCCTGCGGGGATCATCGCAGGGTCTGGGTGATCCTGGATCGCTGGGGTATTCCTTCCATACATGGGGTAAAGGGGAAGTTTGATATGGATTTCTTTTTTTCTGCAGGTGATGATATGGAAGTTGGTTTGCTGGAGAACGCCTGTTTAGAGTAACAGAATGTAACAAAATTTGCCAATCCATGTCTCTTTTTATTAACTTCCATCATCAGAATTAAAAATTGACTACCCTTGAGAGAGGGGGATTGGCTTGAAGCTGTCCATTATCGCCGTATCCAGACCTGTTGCAGTTACGGTTATTTCCGTTGTTGTTGCAGTACTGGGAGCCATTGCTGTTCTTCAGATGCCTGTAGATCTTCTTCCTTCCGTAGAGTACCCCAGAATTACAATTGAGACCAGGTACCCTTCTTCAAGTCCTTATGAAGTAGAGCGTCTTGTTACAGATCCTCTTGAGAATGCACTTGCAGGGGTCAGAGGGCTTCGTTCCTATTCCTCCAGATCTTACGGAGACATGAGTCGAATTACATTGGAATTCGACTGGGGCGCCAACATGGACTACACACGGCTTGAGGTGAGAGAGAAGCTGGATGTTGCCAGCTGGTCTCTTCCGGATGCTGCTGCAAGACCAACCATTGTTGACTATGACCCGTCCAGCAGGCCGTTCATGGAGATTCTTCTTACCATGGATGGTGGATGGACCGATATAACTGACTTTTCTCGAAGGGTAATAGCCACAAGGATCGAACAGGTGGATGGCGTTGCAGCCTGTGAAGTTGACGGAGAGGCTGTACCGGCAGTTTATGTACGGCTCCGGGACGGGGCTATAGAAGAACTCGGGATAAATCCTGCTTCGATTGCTGCTGCCATTCAGGGAGCCAATGCGGTTTCATCTGGCGGGCAGGTTCGTGATGGAGACAAAGAGTTCTTCCTTTCTCTGCAGGGTGAATTTGAATCACTTGAGGATATTGAAAATACTGTTGTGGGAACCCTTGGAACCACCCCTCTGCTGCTTGGATCAATTGCCGACATATACATTTCAGAAAAGCCACCCACGGAATGGGCCAGCTACAACGGCGAGAGGGCGATCATTCTTCGTGTAAGAAAAATGGCGGAAGCCAACACAGTGGAAGTTGCCGGAGACGTCAAGGATATTCTTGATGAACTTAACCTTGCCCATGAGGATGTTAGTCTGCAGATTATTCAGAACGACGCCGAGTTCATTGAAGAATCCATCGCCGGCGTTGTTGAAGCTCTGATCCTTGGTGGAATTCTTGCATTCGGAGTTCTTTTCTTCTTCCTTCGGGACTGGAGGAGCCCTCTTATTCTCGGTCTTTCTCTTCCTCTGAGTATCGCACTTGCTCTGTTCTTTCTTTACCTTGCCGGAGTCACGGTTAACATCATGTCTCTGGGAGGTCTTGCTCTGGGAACCGGCCTTCTTGTTGATAATGCGGTTGTGGTTCTAGAGGCCATATCCAGAAGGCGTGAGAAGGGTGAAGGCAGGGTAAGCGCTGCAACATCAGGAACCGCCGAAGTGGGTCCTGCCATTGTTGCAAGCACCCTTACCACAATTATCGTTTTCTTCCCGGTCGTGTACATGGAGGGTATCACAAGTCAGCTTTTCCGTGATCAGGCTCTTGCTGTGGGCTCTGCTCTTCTGGCAAGTCTTCTTGTTGCGGTAACTGTGATTCCTGCTCTGGCCGCCA
>JAGLQD010000379.1 GCA_023136985.1 Candidatus Sabulitectum sp.
TGTAAGACATCTCTACTATTTCAGCAGGTATGCCTTTTTGAGTTTTCCACTCAGCGAGAGGTTCAAACGCTGATGCAAGGGCGTCATCAGCAATGATCAAGTATTCCCCCCATGGAAGCTCTGTTGTTGAAGAAATAACAGAAACTGGCATGTCATGTGGATTAATTACAGCGGTTTGTACTATCTCAGATGCAATAGCTCCGCCTACGATACCTCGAGAGGGTACTCTCGAAGATTGTGCTTCAAAATGATAATAGAGCTGAAGTTCAGCAGCTTCAGTCCAGTTCAGATTGCGCGTATCCGGGTCCCATGAGGCTGGATTTAGAAGAATATCAGCGACCGAATACCCCATCAGGGTACCCTGACCGGTCAATCTGACTGAAGTGCTCACCTGTTTTGAGAAAGCTTCAGGATCAGCAGAAGTAAACCTGAAATCTTCCGGTCTTGAAATCGGAACCCCGATCTGTGCAGGCATAGGCATAAAGTCATATGAGAGAGGGATTGTTTCTATACTGACAATTTTTATACTGTCTGCAACAGCTCCCTCCGGCAAGGCCACAGTAAGTGGCACTATGGGAAATAAGGGGGCACCGGGGTTGCCCGTTGAAGGAGCACCAATCATGAGAATCCTGTCTCCCATTGGTGTTTCCAGGATTTGCGGAACATCATCCCCGGACCAGTTCAGAGTAAGAACAGAACCAGTCAGGGCAATTGCCAGAAAAAGGGAACCCATATCAAACCTCCATAAATATTACAATGGAATTTCTTCCGATTGAGTGCTCTAACAAAACTTTAATGATAATTGTGAGGGGAACTGCAAGGAAAACACCAAGAAGCCCCCAAATGTAACCCCATATGATCACGCACAACAGAATTGTAACCTTTCCAATGGGAAGGACATCCCCGAAATAATTCGGCTCAATAACATTTGATACCAGATTATTGACCAGCAGAACGACTCCAGCAGCAATAAATCCATGCTGGATTCCCTGAACAGACATAGCGTACAGGGCGATCATAACCCCTGCAACCAGTGAACCGAAGAAAGGTATGAAGTTAAACACCATTGCCGTAGTACCCCAGATAATGACCTCTTCAAGCTGGAACCCCATGACCAGCAGGGCCACTCCGATAAGCAAACCGGTTAATCCGCTGGTAACGAGTTTTGCAAGAAGATATTTTCTTGGAATCCTCTCAACGCCACCTATCATTTCCTGATACCTGGCATGGAGTTTACCATCCATCTTCTTTATCTTCTGAGAAAAGACCTTTCTGCCGTTTACCATAAAAACAGTCAGCATAATTATTATTGCCGCATTGAACAGACCACTTGAGACCGACCCCACAAGACCTGCTGCAGTGGGAGCAAGTGAACTCAACGAGAAAGATGAGTCACCAATACCTGTTGATGTCTTTCCCAGGGAATGAATCGAATCAGGAAGAACAGGAACCGGCTCAATCTGATTCATTCCAAGACGACTGTAAACATCCGGGATCCATTCATTCTGCGCACTTTCCACAAAATCAACCACCGGGGTGACCACATTACTGATCATATCGTCTTTCCTGCCCACCATCATATTCAAAGTTCCATAGATAAGAAAAAAGAATACAGATATTATGGAAAGTGCCATTACAAGCACCAGAGCAGTCCCAATAACATCCGCAAGTCCGGAGTGACTTGACCTGCTGCGTCTGCGATATTTTTTGAACATCCGTCTAAAAAGAATATCTACCCATGCGGTCGTTCGTTTCACAGCAGGAGATATCAAAAGAGCGAAGAATCCCGCAATTGCGATCTTAACAAAGATTGTCGCTCCCAATTTCATTATTACTGCAATAACAAGTATTGAAACTATCCCCAGAGAGGTCTTGAACAGATCAACTTTTTTCTCAGCCATACTTAAACTCCGTAGATTTCGGGTCTTCTATCTTCAAGGCACGCAATACGGTCTCTTACTCTGTCCACCTCATTTAAATCTACATCGAAGTCTCTCAGGTATTCACCGGAGTCCATCCACTTGAGCATCTTCCCTGCCGGGGAAGCTATCCCGCCGCCGCCTCTGAATCTAACTCCCAGATGATCCCCGCCAAGGTTACATCCCACAAAGAAAACCTGAGCTTCCCCTGCCCTTGCTCTTAAAAAACTGCGAAACAGTTCAATCCTGGGCTCCGGCCATTGAGCAGGCAGAAAGATGATTCTGGCACCTTTGAGTGCATGCCTTCTGAATAACTCTGGAAATCTCAGGTCATAGCAGACAGAAGCACCTGCAGTGATCCCATTGATTGAAAAGACTCCTGATGGAATACCTGCAGTAAAAACTGAATCCTCTCCCATATTCCTGAACAGATGGGACTTTTCTGTTGTGTGTATCAGTTGCCCCTTGCTGTCCCACACGGGAAGCATATTTATGATTCCTCTGCGGGTTCGTACCGGAAGTGTTCCTCCCACTATTGAAACGCCGTGCTCCAGGGCTGCTTTAGACAGAGCATGACCTTTGAGATCAGCTTCCCTTATGGCCAGTTCCGGGATCTTATCCAGAACAAACCCGATTGAGAAAAGCTCCGGAAAAACTATCACATCCGGCTTCGGTGTTATTCCCACTGAATGAACGGCTCTTGCCATACAGAAATCCCAGTCACCTGTAACAGGCAACTCTGCAAGCCTGATAATCATTTTCTCTCTCCATTCCCGTGAGTGCGAATATAGATATTGTCAACCATTTTCGCATTCCTGCTATACCTGAGTATAATTACTATGTGCCGGTAAATGTATTTTTCTACAGGATTTTCGAAAGGCAAAAGAATGACTGCTATCAGCAACAGATGCGCAGACATGCAGGCTTCCCCCATCAGGAAACTTGTTCCCCTGGCAAACGCCGCAAAGGCTCGCGGCATCTCCGTTTACCACCTCAACATAGGACAACCCGATATTCCAACCCCCCACGGTTACTGGAAGGCATTGAAAGACAGTCTTCCTGAAGTGCTGGCCTATGGACCAAGCCAGGGTCTTCCTGTACTCAGAGAGGCTATTGCAACCTACTATTCCAGATCCGGGATCCATATTGATACTGATGAGATCATCATTACAACAGGCGGCTCCGAAGCCGTTTTCTTTGCTTTCATGGCAACATGCGATCACGGTGATGAAGTTGTATGCTTTGAGCCTTTTTACACCAATTACAACGGATTTGCAGCAATGGCCGGAGTAAAACTTGTTCCTATTACCAGCAGATGCGAAAACGGGTTCCACCTTCCTGAAGCTACAGAAATAGAAGCAAAGATCACAGATAAAACCAGAGCAATCCTTATATGCAGCCCCAACAACCCAACTGGAACAGTACTCTCACCCGAGGAGCTTCAGACCCTCTCTTCCATAGTAAGAAAGCATGATCTCTTTCTTCTTTCCGACGAGGTGTATCGTGATTTTGTTTTTGACGGAGGCTCTCATCTCTCAACTCTGGAGCTGCCGGAGATAGAAGACAGAGTTGTAGTTATGGATTCCATAAGCAAAAGGTTCAGTTCATGCGGCGCAAGGCTCGGTAACATGATAAGCAGAAACAAAGCAGTAATGGATGCTGCTCTAAAACTGGGGCAGGCAAGGCTGTGCCCGCCCACTGTTGCTCAGTATGGTGCAGCCTGGATCTACCATCATCTTTCCGACAACTACTACGAGGGGATACTGGCCACGTACCAGAACAGAAGAGATGTACTGATGGAAGAACTGACAGGATTGGACGGTGTATTTTTACTCAAACCGGAAGGGGCATTCTACGCAACTATTCAACTTCCGGTGAAAAGCGCAGACAGATTTGCTTCATGGATGCTTACCGACTTCCAGTTTGAAGGCGAAACAACCATGGTTGCTCCAGCAGCAGGTTTCTATGCAACACCGGGACTTGGTCTTGATCAGATAAGAATTGCTTTTGTCCTGTCCGACCGGAAGATGAGAAAAGCTCTGAGGATTCTTAAAGAAGGTCTTAAGGCATACAAGGATTAACCGGAGGGATTGAAGTGAGAACTCTTAAGCTGATAGATGCCCCGGTATTCCCAGGAGCTGAAAGCCTTAACGCGAGATCCTTTTACGATTCGGATTCCTTCGGGATGGTGCACTTCACAATTCATCCCGGCGGGTTTATTCCTCAGCATAACATGCCGTTCGAAGTGTGTTTCTTTATTCTCCACGGCACAGGTATCCTTGGGGTCAATGACAATTCTCACCAGCTGACAACGGACAGTATCGCTGTGTGCCTTCCTGAATCCAGAAGGAACTGGAGAAACCTGGCCTCTGATGAAGACCTGATGATTCTTGCACTGAAATTTAAGAAAAACGAAGAAAGGATTGGATTAAACGTGCAGATTACAAAAATGTCCGAGCAATCCCCTGCAAAAAACCCGCACAAGGTGGATGTTAGAAGAGTTTACGAGAGTGAGTATGCTCTGTCCAGTGTGATAACAATGCAACCTGGAGAAAAGCTTATCCGGCACATAACACCTGTAGATGTGTTCTTCTATGTGCTTGAAGGTACTGGTATTGTTGAAGTAGGAAAAGAAAAGGAAACTGTATCCGCAGACACGGTAATTGAAAGTCCAAAAGATATTCCGCACTGCTGGTACAATGAGAGTGAAAGCGTTCTTCGAGTGCTGGTTGTCAAGGTTCCAAAGCCTACTTCAAACACCCAGCTGCTTTAACTCTTCACGGCCTTCAGGCGGAGCCTCATGGGCTCCGCTTTTTTACTCTGATGTTAATTTCTTTCTGTGCCACCCATCCATCATCACATACAGAATGGGAAGAACAACAAGTGTAAGTGGCGTGGCAATAAGCATACCTCCAATAACGGTTCTTGCCATTGGAGCCCACAGGGCTGCACTGCTGGTTCCCCCCATTGAAAGAGGAACAAGCGCCAGGATAGTCGTGCTGGCTGTCATGAGGATTGGTTTCAATCGAATTCTGCCTGCCTGAATAATTGCTTCTCTTGCAGAGATAGTGCTTTCTCTTCTGAGACCATTTGCAAAATCCACCAGAACAATTCCGTTGTTGACCACAATTCCAATGAGCATCAGGATACCAACCAGAGAAGTCATGCCCATGGTGGTTCCTGTGAGAAGAAGAATCCAGACAACCCCTATAAGAGCAAGCGGTATTTCGAAAATAAGAATGAATGGTTCAAGCAGTGACTCGAACTGAGCAGCCATAACCATGTATACAAGCATGATCGCAACAAGTATGGCCAGTCCCATGCTTCCAAACGATTCCTTCTGATCCGTTATATCTCCTGTGACTTCCCAACGGGTATCCCCCAGATCAAGAGTATCCATCATGGCCTGCACATCTGCTGCAACTCCTCCCAGTGGTCTGCCATCCAGTCTGCAGAAAACACTCACTACCCTGCTTCTATCAAGTCTGCCTATTTTATTGGGAGATAAAGAGGTAACAAATCTTCCCCAGAAATCAAGAGGGGCACCGTTCACAGTTATTGCAGCAACCGATTCCCGGGTGGAACGATATCTCTCGGCATACCTCAGATTCACATCAACATCAGTGCCGTTTTCATTTACCGTTGTTACATTCATTCCCAGCATTCCAATTGTGATCTCTGACGCCAGCTGCGATCTGGAATAACCTCTCAAAGAGAGAATTCCATCATCAGGAATGTAATCAATCTGTGTGAACCAGTCTTCCAGTGAAGATACTTCGCCGGTGGTGCCCGGGATCAGATCAAGGTTATCTCGTACAT
>JAGLQD010000038.1 GCA_023136985.1 Candidatus Sabulitectum sp.
CGGCATCCCAGTTTCTGTCTTCTCCGTTTACTTCAGTTCGCCGGGAATCCATCTGAACACCGTCAACGGTAACAGTAAAAACAAAACAATTTGCATTATCGTTAAATGTGTCGATGTAAACATAGAACTTATCCACAGGCTGATCCTCGTCCCGGGCTCCAAGCTGATGGATTATTTCTGAAGGGGATGGATCATGCATAAATGCGCATATGTAAAGAAATTCATCATCGTAGGAAAGCAAAACATCTGTAGGCTGTGACAGCGGCACATCAGCTCGGGGACGGAATGCCGTGAAGTCTCCACCCACATGCTCCACCGACTGCCAGCACAAGTCATGGATCTCGCCGTCAATAACCGGCGTATAGTCCGCTCTCTCCACAGAAAAACCGCAAAGCGCTATAAATAGTATTAGTAAATTCATGTTGGAACTATTGTGAGAAAACTCAAATTGTCAAGTAAGTTTCCAGGTTTGCCTGAGATATCAACTGCCCACAGCACATGAACCTGGATCTCAGCAGTCACACTTCCATACTTCATAAAAATGAGTATGCGTTTCTTTCCTTTTTCATTATGCTACGATCAGATATGAAAACAGTGAACGAACTGATGCTGTAAAAGTGCAGGAATAGATTACCCCCAGGAAGCACAAGACAAATATTTTACCCGGAAAGCAGAACCTATGGAAACAACCTATACAATCACAGAAGATGATTATGCCGGTGCAATGAAGCTCTTTCACAAAATCACACCTGGAAAGGCAACTGTATATGCAATTGTGACCATGGCTCTGATACTGACTGCATTCAGCGGGCTGGAAATTATCAGTGCGGGAGCATCTGGAGGGCTTATAGGAATCTTTCTTCTTCTTGTACCCGGAAGGCTGATCGCCATGCCCTTCCTTGCAAAAAGACAATACAGAAAATACAAAGCCATACAGGAACCAGTGACCGTTCAATTAACAGATGAAGGAGTTAACTTTACAACAGCTGACGGTGGTGGAATTATCAGGTGGGAAAAGCTGCTCAAATGGCGGCAAAATGAAAAATACATACTCATCTATCCAATGCCCAAACTGTTCCACATCATCCCTGTAAGAGTAGCAGACTCCGGATTTGACATTCAGGCTCTTGTTAAACTCCTTGAATCCAGAGTTGGGAAGAAAGCATAAATAAGGTGTTCGTTCAGCACAAAACAAGCTTCATAAAGAAATAACTCTGCACAAAATCTCTCCGGAAGAATATGATAACCGAATGAAATAGATTCCGGAAACGGAAGTAGAAACAGCAGTAAAAACAATAGTGACCATTGCATGACATACCGCCTTCCACCACCATCAAATCAAATTCAATTTCTCAAACACAATCCCCAGCCACATGTGAAAATACAACCTGCACCAGTGATCCTTGGTGCGATTCTTATTCAATCCCATTTCTAAAAAACTGTTTTCAACGCCCCCCACGAAATCGATTCAATGCTCAATTCATCAGCAAAACATCTGAAGAACAGATCCCCGGTGATAATCCAGCCTTCACTTCCGTAACTGTGAGGGATGATCGGGGGTGACCCGTCCAGAATAGCAGAGGGCCATCCACCAGCACTGAGTTCAGTGTTCTCCAATATCCAGAAATCGGAGCTAACAGTGATGTTCTCCTGCGAAACATCAACCAGAATGGGAGAGTAGTGAACAGCAGTCTCAACTGATTGGTACAACAAATCTTCAAGAAAGATCTCGTCATCTCCAGACCAGATTTCAAGATAAAATTCCGATGTATCCCAGGGATAGGAGGAGTGGTGATAAAACCACATCTCGACCCCAGTAAGCTGAACAGTGGATGCAGACGGGAAAAAATCTTCTGTGTGAAACCAGACACCGGAAAGACCAATACTCATTCCTCCGAAAGTACCGTCATCATAAAACAACTCTACTGCATTGGTCATGGAGAACAGGCAAAGCGCAACAAATAAATACTTCATGAGTGGCCACTCTTTCTAAATTTAGCACACAAACAATTTCGTGCACCACTTCCAAAAGCAATTGATGTGCCAGAGAGCTATACTGTTGTCATTAAACAATATGATAAAATTTATAGGAATACGGAATTGACCTTTTAGGGAATTTTTTCCACTCTACAGTATTTTTTCCCGAATTTTCAGGAAGTAGAGCTTTGTTACGTTGCTAACTCTCTCTTCAACGCCTATGTTACAAGCAGATGGAGGATTACATTGAAAACAGTAAAAATAAAGAATATTTCCCTGAGGACTCATAGCTCTAACGGAAGAACTCACATAGAATTCGTAGACAGCCTGGGTGACAGGAGGCTTGGCAGGATTCTTCCAGCTGGTATTCCTGTAAAATGTCTGAGAAACCTGTATTCCCGTATTGGAACTTCAGCAGCAATTCTTATCCCCGACGGACTTTCTAAACTGCCTGACGGAAGCAGGTGCCTTTCAATCAGAACCAACAGTCTGCAGCCTCTGGAGAGAGGTCAAAGGTTGACTGAACTGATAAAACCTCTGCGAGTTCTGCATGAATCAGGAATGAATCACCTTTCCATCGATGAATACAGCTTCCGCCAAAGAGAGGGAAACATCTCTCTGGTCTTCTGGGGAGATGGTCTTCTGACAGTTCATCCAGATGCTCCCTGTGAAGTTAGATCGGGCGGGATTCCCAGTGCAATATCGGACCTGTACATGCTTGCTTCCACTGCCTTAAAAATGAACTGGGTTTCAGGTCCTGCTGAACTTGAAGATGCCGGTACTCTCAGCAGCAACAACATTGCAGCACGACTGAAAACAGCAGAGAAGTACGGATACTCTCCCTATACTGTTCCAATGCCGATAACCGTACCGACCACGGGAGTCAGCATCATTCAGGGTGGAAGCTGGCAGACCAGAGACCTGTATGTGAATCAACTGACCTGTATAGCAACCCGGAAAGGGTGGGTTTGCAAAGTGATTCGCTGTGCAGCCGGAGAACTGAGACGGCCTTTGCCGGATATTCCTGCAAGAACAGTGACCGACTCTCCGGGAAAATTACTGGAAAATACATTCGCCGGTATGGGTGGAATCGAAAAACTCCTTGTCGTTAATGATCTGAGAGAAGATCAGGAAGACTTTATTGCACTCCTGAGAGAAATGGCCAGGTTAATCCCAGCGGGTCTTCGTCTGATACTGTGCGGAGCATTTGTTCCGGAATATTTCCCGGGAAAAAGACTTAGGATCAAAGGACTGGTAACTTCAACAGTTGATCTTCCTCTTGGTGAGATCCCAGATAACATCAGGATACAGCACACGGGACCATCATGGTATGGCCCCAGATGCAGGGTTCCAGCAGAAGGTGTTACAGGGATAAAGAAGCCTGCCTTTTCCAGAGAAACTCTCTTTGAAGAAGGCGCCTGGAGGTACACTGCTGCTCTCCCCGGCGAGAAAGAGGATGACAGCAAAGCTGAAAGCTGTTTCATCCTGGGCAGATTCAATGAAGCACTTCAGTTTGTTTCAAAGCAGAATAATGCTCTAAGAGGCAGGATACTAATTTCACTGGGAAGATTTCAGGAGGCTTCTGATCGGCTGAGCGATACCGGTGAGGCCCTCCTTCTTGCAGAAGCCTTTATGGGACTGGGTATAATAGGGAAAGCTCTTCAGGTGCTTAAGGACACCTCTGACCCGAAAGCTCTTCCGCTAATGGCGAAGCTTTATGATCTTTCAGGATCTCCTGCCTCCGCTCTGCAACCTTTGAGGAGTGGTCTGAATAAGACAATTGGAGGCGAAAGAGTCAACATTTACTGTGCCCTGAGGAGCCTGGAGATGCGACTGGGTATGTACGATGATGCGCTCAAGCATGCAGAAGCTGCAGTTACTCTAGCCCGAGAGCTTTCAAGCGTCTCACACCTGGTTGAAAGCCTGCAGGAGCGGGGACGAACACTTCAGGTGGTCGGCAACTGGAAAAAAGCTCTGGAAGACTTCAGAACAGCAGTACAGTTCCATGACGAAAGTGTACTCTCTTTAAAGAGACCTCCGCATATTGACCTGTTCGTTCTTCAGTTGAAGATGGGGAGGATCACCACTGCTGGGGAAACACTTTGTAAACTCAAAAAAAACATGGAAACCGGTGGAATACTTGCCGAACAGATGTTGAACATGCTGGAGGCCTACAGAGCTGTTCTACTCGGTGGCGGTGAACATGCTCTACCCACAGCTCTCAGAGCTGCAGAGCTTGCAGACCGGCATGGCCTCGAACTCTATTCCGGAATTAGCACTCTTTATGCAGGTGTGCTTTACATCCAGGCTGGTGATGTCCAAAGAGGTATTGAGCTCCTCAAACAAGCCCGATCCAAAGGACATGTTTTAGGTGACAAACACCTGGTCTGTCTCTCTGAGATTGAACTGCTTCTTGAGCAAGGGTCTTATGAACTCACTGAAACTGAATTTAGTGAAATAGCAATAGAACTGCCTGAGGAACAGGCAGCAGTAAAGATAATTTCCGGACTTAATATTGAGGATGGATTTAAAGAACTTCTAAACCTTCCATCTCCCCTGCTGATCTGCCGGCTTGCAGAAAAGTGCGGTCTGCCTGAAAATTACCATCTGCGAGAGCGCATCTTCCTGAGCAGAAAAGACATACTGAATCAACTCAGTATACAGGACAGAAAAAACTACAATAATCTATTCTCTGCAAACTGGGTTTCTGCTTCAAAAGATCTATTGTCTGAGCAAAGGACCAGCAGCATACTGGGAACTGTATCCAAATGGATACAAAGCTATCTCGAAAGTGACGCCCTTCTCCCTGATCTTACAAAAGCCCTGAATCTGAAAAGCATTTCAACTCTGGGAAAGCGGGATATGGTCACTGTCCCCGGGGTCAATCCTCTCTATTGCAAAGGTGTTTCTGCTCTGGAAGTTGCAACCTTCCTGGAACCGGTGGCTGCAGTGCTGGCAGCAAGCCCTGCGGAAAAACTGCTTCCACGAAGAAAAGACAAATTGTCTGATACAATAATCGGTGATTCCATAGGAATAAGAAAAATCAGATTTGAGCTTGAAAGGGTAGCTCAAGAGAATGTTCCAGTTCTTATCTCCGGAGAGACAGGAACCGGTAAAGAACTCTGTGCAAGAGCAATTCACATGGGCAGCCAGAGAAAACAGGGAAATTTCGTTCCAGTGGACTGCGGTGCAATTCCGGAAACACTGATGGAATCAGAATTCTTCGGTGCAGCAAGGGGTGCGTATACCGGCGTCAATTTTCCCCGGAAAGGACTTCTGGAAGAGGCCCACAATGGCACTCTTTTCCTGGATGAGATCGGGAATCTTCCTCTGCATATGCAGGCAAAGCTCCTGCGAGTGCTGGATACAGGAGTCTTCAGAAGACTTGGTGAGACCAGAGAAAGAACCACCTACATAAGACTTGTTGCAGCCACAAATTCGAATGTGGAGAAGCAGATCTCAGATGGATCTTTCAGGACTGATCTTTACTATCGTATCTCAGTTGTGCGGATAGATCTTCCACCTTTACGAAACAGGCTGGAGGACATTCCGATGCTTGTATCGCACTTCACGGAGAAGAGTATCACAAGGGGAGCACTGGATCTGCTTTCCCTGCACCGATGGCCAGGAAATATCAGAGAGCTTTCCAATGTCCTGAAAAGAGCTTCAATAGCGTCTGCAGGAGATACGATAAAGAAAAGTCACATTTCATTCAATACCATTGCATCAGAAAATCCTGACACATTAACCCTTCATGAGGCAATGAGAAAACATATCAGGCAGACAGTGGAATCCTTCGGAGGAAGCAGAACAAAAGCTGCAATGGCTCTTAAATGCGATCCGAAAACGCTGCGAAAATATCTGGCGCAAGAAGATTAATTGAGTAATTCCCTCATTGTATTCCGAATTCACTTATTGCATCTGGCAACAGGAGTAATTCACAGCTATTATCGGTGTTGCTAACAGGAACACGCATACACAAACCGGAAATGGAGACCTTTATGAACGATGAACTACTGCCAATCCTTGAAGTGTTGAAATACTTTAGAGCTATCCACATTATGGCCATGCTTCTTCTGGGTTTCGGCTTTCTCATGGTTTTTGTTAAAAAATACGGGCGTTCAGCTCTTACGGCAACATACCTGCTTGTAAGCATAACCATCCCACTGTATTTCATAAAGGAAGGTCTTGGGATAATTGGAAGTGCAAGTTCTCAGATAGACAGTTTGATCCTGGCTGAATTTGCAGCAGCAAGCCTCTTAATAGCGTCAGGGGCTGTTCTTGGCAGGTTGAGAATGTATCAGTACATACTTCTGGGTATTCTTTTTGTACCTTTTTATGCATTGAATGAATGGATATTGCTTGAAGGCGGATTCGGTTTAGTAGCCCATGGAAGCTTTGTCGATACCGGTGGATCCATTGTGATACACGCATTCGGCGCACTGTTCGGACTGGCAGTCGCTTACGCAATGACAACAAAGAAAGAGTTCTCTGTACCCATTGAAGCAGATGATGTAAGTGACCGCTTTTCGCTGCTTGGCAGTATGATCCTTTGGGTATTCTGGCCTTCCTTCTGTGCAGCTCTGGTTGCTGCTGCAGATATTCCTATGACCATTGTCAATGTAATACTTGCTCTTTCCGGCTCAACCCTTGCCACCTACTTTGCCACTGTTAAGCTTCGCGGCAAGATATCTGCAGCAGATGTAGCAAACGCTGCACTGGCCGGTGGTGTTGCAATCGGATCAACATGCGACAAGGTTTCCCCGCCTGTTGCCTTCTTGATCGGTATCCTTGCAGGCATTCTTTCAACTGTGGGATTTGCAGTGATACAGAGTCGTTTCCAGGCTCTTACCAAAAAAATAGACACATGTGGTGTATTCAATCTGCATGGCCTTCCGGGAATATTCGGCGGGCTTGCTGCGATCATTGCTGTTGATGGTATCAGCAAATCAAACCAGATCAAGGGGATTCTTATTACAGTTGTATTCGCTCTTGTTGCCGGACTCCTGGCAGGCAAGATCCTCTCCCTCACGGGAAGAAGAAAAGTGCCGTATGCAGATTCTGAAGAATTTCTTATGGACTGATCTCAACTGACTGATAGTGGGAATCCTGATTCGTACGAAATTGCACCGGCTTCATGGGTTGTCGGTGCAATTTTTCTGCCTGAAAGCAATCAATCCAGAATCACAGGTGCGAAGATCCTGCTCTTCAGGCGAAACAAA
>JAGLQD010000380.1 GCA_023136985.1 Candidatus Sabulitectum sp.
TAGTAATGAATTTCATTGCGTTTGGATGCCGTGGCAGAAAAACATCAGGCTTCCAGACAAAATCCACTGTTGCAGGGGCAAGGGTATTGATAATTGCCCGATCTGTAAGATGACCTCTGCCTGTGGCAGCAAGGCTGCCGAACAGTTCAACCTTAAAATGGGTTCGCTGCATGTGTCTGCTTCTGTACAGTTTAGCAGCAAGTGCAGGCCCCATTGTGTGGCTGCTGGAGGGACCGTTTCCTACTCTGAATACTGATGTTACGGATTCCATGAATTTCCCCCAACCGCTATAGTTTTGCATTTGATGGCACTGATCGTCTATACTCAGGCAGAAAGCATCCAACAGGGAGGAAAATAATGAAAACAGTCAGTACTTGTCTATTTATTGCTTTGATCTTTGCTGCATGCGGGCCGGAAGAGCCTGCAGTCGCCACAACGGAAAATGCTGTGGCTATTGAAGATGAAGTGTCGTTCAGGTCACTGGTAATAGTGGATTCCATTGGCGTAGAACTGGGGGATCCCGACTATGTGTTCGGCTCTATTGAGGCCACTGCTCACACAGCTGAGGGAAACATTCTTGTTCTGGACAGACCAGCGTGCAGTGTTGTTGAATACACACCTGAGGGTGATTTTGTAAGAAGAATGGGCCGCAGTGGCTCCGGTCCTGGAGAGTTCCTGAATCCTCTGGCCATGAACAGACTTGGCGACGGAAGAATAGCAATTTTTGACATAAACAATGGAGGCTTGTTCACTTACTTCGCCAGTGGAGAATATCAGGGCAAGACTGATGTGCAGTACAATGAGCCGATTCTTTTTCTCACCCCCTCTGTTGACAATACCTTTATAGGCACCCTGAATTCATTCGATTTCGTTGATGAAGAATTACTGATTACTGCCTCAGTTGCCCGGTTCGAACTGGATTCCGCGGAACCCGTTGCCGTTTACTGGGAGAATTCCTTCATCTGGGATTTTCAGGACCTGACTCCCTTAATAAAGGGATCTTACTTTGCTCAGACATGGGCATCAGACAGAAACGGCAATGTATTCATCGCTGCCAGATCACCGGAAGAGTACATCGTTCACGGTTACTCTGCGTATGGAGAACCGACAAGCACAATTCAGCGGAGCATTGATCCTGTAAGAAAAACCGATGATGAGATAGCTGAAGAAGCGTATTTCTGGAATCACAGGGCGGAGAACATGGGCTCCAGTGGTCCATTCAATTATCAACCGGATGAAGATCGCTGGATGATCCATTCCATGGGTATTGATGCTGATAATAGGCTGTGGGTTCGCAGAGGCACCGAAGAAACCCCTACTTTTGATGTATTTGATCTTGAAGGTAACTATCTTTTCAAAGCAGAGCTTGCGGAGTTCTGCGGGTCTAGAGGATTGTTCTGGGAGATAAGAATAGATGAGTTCGGAATTCTGGCTTACTCTCTTGATCCTGAAGATGGCTTTCAGAAATTGTATATTCTCGAACTGGAATGAAATTGTATACGGGCTTGCCAGGGAAACATATGTTTACTATGATTGATCCGTTGGCAGGAGAAGTCCCCTTTTAAGGGTCACATTGTTTGTTTTTTGAAAGGTGTTGCCATGGCAGAGAGAAAAGGCAGTGAAGCAGGAAAGAAAAAGGCGCTGGATGCAGCCTTTATGCAGATTCAAAAGAAGTTTGGACAGGGCGCGATCATGAAGATGGGGGAAGCTCCTGATATGCAGGTAGAGTTCTTCTCCACCGGATCGATTTCACTTGATATTGCACTTGGCATAGGCGGGGTGCCCCGAGGGCGTGTGATCGAGATATACGGCCCGGAAAGCAGCGGTAAGACAACCCTGGCTCTTCACATGCTGGCCAGTGCTCAGAAGGCCGGAGGAGAAGTCGCGTTTATTGATGCAGAGCATGCCCTTGATCCCACATATGCAGAGAAGCTTGGTCTGAACATCGACAACCTTATGGTATCGCAGCCAAGCAACGGTGAACAGGCTCTCGAAATAACAGAAACCCTTGTTCGATCAAATGCTGTTGACGCTATTGTGGTAGACTCAGTTGCCGCACTTGTTCCAAGAGCAGAGATCGAAGGGGAAATGGGTGACAGTCATGTAGGTCTGCAGGCAAGGCTCATGAGTCAGGCACTTAGAAAGCTCACAGGGGCTGTGTCTCGTTCAAAGTGCACTGTAATCTTTATAAATCAGATCAGAATGAAAATTGGTGTGATGTTCGGCAATCCCGAGACAACTACAGGTGGAAGGGCTCTGAAATTTTATGCCAGTCAGAGGCTGGATGTAAGAAGGATAGCTTCAATTAAAGATGGCGAAGATGTTATCGGAAGCCGTACCAGGGTAAAAGTTGTGAAGAACAAGATAGCCCCGCCCTTCAAAAAATGTGAATTTGATATCATGCACGGCGAGGGTATCTCCCGAACCGGTGAACTGATCGACCTGGGGCTAGAGAAAGATCTTGTAACCAGAAGGGGCACCTGGTACTCAATAGAGGGCACTCAGATAGGGCAGGGCAGAGAGAATGCAAGAAAGTATCTGTCTGCAAATCCTGAAGTTGCAGAGAGGCTCGATCATAAATTACGACAGGCTTACGGTCTGATTCCCATGGAAGAGACACAGGAAGAAGAGAAAAAAGAGGTCAAGCCATAGAGACTGTTATTTCTCTTGAATCAATCCGAAGAGGCAGGGTGCTTGTCACTCTGCCTTCGGGCAAGTACCTTATTTCTCTTTCCTGTGCACCGGAACAGGGAAGTGATGCTGATCCAGAGTATCTTTCTTCTCAGCAGATTGATTGCGCCAGGAATGATGTGCAGCGTTTTCTGAGTTTCAGCGAGAGATCTTCGGGCCAGTTGCGAGAGAAAGTGATTTCTCTTGGTTATCCGGGTCCCGTTGCAGACACTACTGTCACATGGGCGATCGAATATGGATTTGTGGATGACAGGCGTTTCTGCGAGCTCTTTATTTCTTCAAGAACAATGGGCAGAGTCAGGTTAAAAATGGAGCTCTCCAGAAGAAGAGTACCGGAAGCCGTGATTGATCAGGTGCTTGAAACTGTATCGGAAACTGGAAGCAGAGAAGATCTGGTAAAACAAGTTTCTGCAAAATACGGCAGTATTGCTGATCATGAGACTGCCAGGAGGCGTGCATCAGGGTGGCTTTCCAGAAGAGGCTTTTCCAGTGAAACTGTTCATCATGTTCTTAAGGAGGCTTTGTGAAAAGTCAGAGAAATAGACTATTCTGGTCTGCTCTGGGTTGCAGTCTTCTTCACGAGAAGAATGATTACAACACAGAGGAACTGCCTGAGGAAATGCTTGATGCTCTGGCTTCTCCCATAAAGATCCCTGGCGAGGGCAGGGTATTGCTGGGAACCGATCTCGAAGGCAAAAGGGGCAGGTATATCTATATGCATACCTGGAAGATCCTCAGGGATCATGGGTTCAGCCGTCCCTTTTGCTGTGAGGTTCTGCCTGGAATTGAACTGTTCATACCTTTCTTCAAAGGCAGTGTAGTTGTATTGCCCCAGGGGTTTCAAAAGAGGATACCTCTGAAGCTCAGAGCCCATGCTCTTGTGGGGAAGAATGCCGCGTTGTGTGCAAGTGGAAGGCAGCTGATAATAGTT
>JAGLQD010000381.1 GCA_023136985.1 Candidatus Sabulitectum sp.
GCTGAGCTTTGCCATTTCAATATCGTCAAGAATCTCATCTGCCGTGAATCCGGAACCCAGGTACATTGTATCTAATTCACCCAGAGGAATATCAGGTGAAACTAACCTGTGAACCGCAACTGCGGCACCGATTGAAGTACCGGCATCATTAGGCGCCGGAAAAGGATAAATTTCCTTAAAACCACTTTCCCGCTCAAACAGGCCGTTCATAACGCAGTTCAGAGCCACGCCTCCTGCAATAACAAGAAGATCGTGGTCAGACTGCTGTCTCAGATACTTCACCACCGACAGCCCTGCCTCTTCCATTGCCCGCTGGGCACTGCAGGCTATGTTTTCGTGTCGTTGATCAGGCTCACCTTCGCCGGGATTCCTGGGTTCACCAAGTATTGACAGAACTTCTGAACTGAAAATGGCATGGTGTACCCCCATTGAAACATCCATAAGGCTGGAATCCACCTTGAATCGACCATCCTCCGCGCTGATTATTCGTCTGAAAAGGTCGAGGTAAACCGGTTTTCCATAACTGGAAAGACCCATCACCTTGTATTCATCGTTGTCAGGAGTAAAACCAAGGAATCGGGTCACCGCGGAATAGAAAAGGCCTGGAGAAACTGGAAGCTGTGTTCTTCTGTACTCGTTCAAAACTCCACCGGTAATGGAACCGAGTAGACTTGAATGCCTTTCTCCTGCTCCATCCATGGTGAGAACTGCAGCGTCAAGGCATCCCGCACCGAACCAGGCAGACCATGCATGAGCCTGGTGATGATCAATGAAGTGGAATTCAGGGTCAAAGGATTCTCCCAGATGTTCCCGCATACGGCCTGGAATGGATGCCATTTTCACTGAACCACTCAACTGCCCAAGAAAAAACTTGACAGCACCTTTTCTGCGTATGTAGCCGGGAAATGCCCTGAAAGTCTCTTTGCGTATTTTGCGGGGTTGCATGTAGTAAGCAACATGATCAATGTCAGAAGGTTTCAACCCGGACTGCGCAAGCAGGTGATCTATGGCTTTCTCCGGATAACCGGCATCGTGCTTCAGCCTGGAAAATCTTTCTTCTTCGGAAGCTCCAACAAGCACGCCATCAATAAGAAGAGCTGCTGCCGCATCGTGCTTAAAACAATTTACACCGAGAATAGCAGTCATTAATAATCCTGTCTGTTGCGCCGGAAAAGCTCGTTGAAGGCTCTTCGGCAGTACGGCGCTGTGTATCGAATATCCCTTCGGGACAGAGCAGGGCAGAAAAATCCACCAATCAGCCTGCACCCCTGCAACAGTCCCATGAACAATCTGAAAAGTACAATGGAGCCTGTATATCCGTGTTTCCGAAGAAACTTCAGCTTTGCCTGAATATACTTCAGGTATGTTTCTCTACCAAACATCTTTCTTGCAGATGCTCCTTCTACGTGAATAACTTCAGCTGAAGGAATAAGAAGCGAGGAAAAGCCCTTCATAGAAAGCCTGTACTGAAGCTCCGTTTCCTCGTGGTAGAAAAAGAAATCTTCATCAAAGCCTCCCATTTCCGTAAAAAGCTCTTTCCTGAAAACCATTACCGCACCAACAAGCCAGTCCACCTTCCGTTCCACAGCATGAGGCCGATTCACAGCGGATTTCCAGCGAAGAACAGGAATGTGCTCTTTGATCAGTTTCCATGGAAATGGAAAGTCTCTGAGAGATCTCTGAAGGGTTCCGTCGGGCCAGAGAAGTTTTGGGCCGACAATCCCGGCTTCCGGATGGCTTTCAACCGTATCAAGAAGTGTTTGAAGACTGCCGGGAAGAAAAACTGTATCGGAATTCGCAAGAACGATGATCCCGGCATCAATATCATTTATTGCCTTGTTGGCTCCTCCGGCAAACCCGAGATTCTCTGGATATCTGATCAGAGTGAACCAGCTCTTATCCCCCCATGCTTCCAAAGCGATCCTCTCTGAACCATCCGTGGAGCAGTTGTCAAAAACGATCAATTCTCCATTCAGTTTCTCCACAGGATCAGCCAGTGATTCAATCATAGCCGGAAGAACTTCCAGACCGTTCCAGTTCAGTGTAAGAACAGCAAAGCGTTTCAGATCAATCCCCCATCATCTCGCGGCATAGATCTATATGCTCCTGAAAACGAACCATATCATCGCTGCCTAAGTTTCTTCTATGGCTACTGAAATACAGGTATGGATCAATGGCATAATCGTCAGGTCCGTTGATCTGATAGTGAAGATGAGGCGCTGTAGATATGCCTGTATTGCCTATTGTTCCCACCAGATCTCCCGGCTGAACTACAACCCCGGGTGCAACGGACAGTGTTTCCATATGCAGGAAGATCTCTGAATACCCTCCAAAGTCTATCTCTATACAGTAGCCGTTGTATGCTGTATTCCAGTTCGTTCGCAGAACTGTTCCTCCTGTAACTGAAAAAACCGGGGTTCCCTGAGGAGCCTTGTAGTCAACACCCTGATGAACATGATCCCCTCTGGGCTCTCCGAACACACTGGTTATCTCCTCAAAAGTACTCACCGGTGACCTGTCAAGCAGCTTCACCAATTCAACACCATTCGCTTTCCAGACAGATGGCCAGTTGTCTCCAGACTTATGAAACACATACCCTGCAAAACCGTGGTTGGATGAACCACCAACGGGTATGTACTCGAACGCAATAACCATATTTTCTCTTGAAAGCTCTTCAGTCGTATAGATTATATGCATGGAATCCCCTGCTATAAAACCCCTCCAGGGGTTCATTTCCCAAACTAGATTCCGAACGCAGTGGGCTCCAAGAATGTCCGGGTCAACATCAGAGACTTCTCCAAGACTCTGGTAAAGAGACCCCTGTATCTCAATCTCAATAAATCTCCATGCCTCAGGTGAAACAGCAGGTAGCA
>JAGLQD010000382.1 GCA_023136985.1 Candidatus Sabulitectum sp.
ATTCTTCCCCCCCCTACTGTACTTTAAGCATCTTCTGAGTAAGAACCTGACCTGCGGTCTCAAGTCGGCAGAAGTAAACTCCTGCGCCAACTGTCAGACCGTTGGAATCAGTTCCGTCCCAGACGATAGTGTGGTTTGCCGCTGCCATATCTTCGTTGGCAATGGTTGTTACAAGGCGACCGGTCATGTCAAAGACATTTACCCTAACATTTCCGCTGACAGGAAGGCCGAAGCTTATTGCTGTCTGTGCAGAGAATGGATTGGGAGCATTGGCGCCAAGAACGAGCTGCGCGGGGATCTCAGGTGCGAAAACACCGATTCCCTCGCCCAGTGCGTATATTCCGCCCGCTTCAACTGTTGCAGATATCCATCCACCCTGCAACCAGCTGTCAAGCATAACCCAGCCCTCATTCGTGTATCGATACACGGAAGCGGCATTGGTTGTGCTTGCAAAAGAAAGTGTACCGGTAACGGCTGGAATTGATACCGGTCCGGCAATTATTCCAGTCATGCGGCCACGAACATTCTGTATGGAAGCACTTGATTCAATTGCGAGGCCCAGTGTTCCGGTCTCTGCAAGTGTGATCATGCTTCCACTTGGTGCTCCACCTTTTTGAACATCAAGACGGGCATTGAAGATCTCAAGAGTAAGGTCGGTGTCGGCAAAGCCCACAGCAACCTCTCTGAGAGCTTCAACAGCATGACCTGTACTGTCGTATCCGGTAAAGGATATTTCATAATTTCCACTTGCCCATGCAGTGAAAATACCAGTCCATACATCACCGTAGAAGCTTACCATCTTCATATTCAGAACAGAGTCTGTCTGAAGATGCTCAGCCTTGAAAATAGGGCCTACCCAGTCGTATCCCTCAAGCTCATCGCTATCTGTATCAACAAGAGCTGTGTATACCGTGATGTACTGAGAGATCAAGCTGTTCTGATGAAAAGCAGTCTCAGTCTCCGGTACTGTTTCATCATTAGAGATGAAGTACCTCATGCCGGCAGCACCACCAGGGTTGTTATTGGTGATAATAAGATAGGTGTTAGGGCCTGTAAGTGTGAAGGAAGTATTGTAGAGTTCGTCAAAAACCAATGGCTCAATCGAAATGAAGTCTTGAACCAAGGTATCATCATTACAAGTAACTACAAGACCTTCCCATCTGGAATTGACAGCACCATTGGCACCTCTGCCGTCTGTGTACTGACCATTCAGATGTGTCACCCAGTCCTGATCGTAGTTCCAAAAGCGGCAGTACTGTGATGCCCAGGCAGGACCATTAAGGGCATATTCTGCAACAGAAATCCACCCCTCCATAGGGAAAGAGTTGAAAGAACCGGTAAATGCAGCCGAATTAGTCGGCGACACATGAGACCAGTCTTCCTGGGTTGTACCTTCAAGGAAATCATACATGTAGATTCCGCCACCAAAGTCGCTGCGGAAGTCGTTGTGCAGATTGCAAACCAACCAGTCCATATAGATAGGAACAACTATATCATTTACAGCTGTCTCTACATCAGCGGACGGGTTTATTGCCAGAGCAATCGAAAGCATTCCGCTGTTCTCTGCATCCTGTGCCACTGTGGTGATAATACTGTCACCTTCACGCTGTGCAAGATACATTAACCAGAGAAACTTCTGGCCTCTACCATAAGCATAATCAGTAGTACCTTTACCAGCGGTAATGCTGGTAAGCTCTATGTATGGAGTTTTTTTGAATTGCTTCATGATCTCGTAGATACCGTGGTTTCCAGCAGTAGTCTGAGTAAAGCCAAATACCCTGTACTGCATTACCTGAGCAAGCCCGCGGATCAGCCATGGTTCCTCATCTGCCTGAACAGACTGAAGGCTGAGGGTTGCGAGGCCATTGGCCAGGTTGAACATTCTCATTTCGACTGCGCCTGGCATTGCTGCCGGGGCAGTGCTCCATGGATGAATGTTCACATAGAAAACTTCCATGGCGACGCCCTCGATCTCGTTGAAAGTGGCATCGACATAGTACATGTTATTACGGGCAGAGTTGGTTCCTCCACCAGCATCAAACTTGGTGGGGATAGAAGCCAGAATAACAACTACTTTTCCGTCGTTGTTTATATCTGCAGGTACTCCATAATCCGCTGTAACAGTACCCCATACATCGCTCTCGAACGATGCTGTAAGGGCATCGAAATCATCGGATGTAACCATATTGTCTGACAGGTCGGGACCCCAGACAACTTTGGGTGTAAAGGTTGTATCCGGATATCCGCCCTTATTGTTAACTCCGCTGGTGTTCTGAACCAGCCAGATAGCATGGTCGGTAATGGCACGACAGGTGAACATCTGCTCAGCTGGTCCCTGTGTGAACTGCTGAAGATCAGGTACCAGCACTGTGACCTGATCGTTCACCTCAATTGCTGAGGCTGTGCCAATACCGAGGAGCGGCATCAGGAGAACAGCGAAGACGGCCAGTAGACCAACCCTCCCTTTTCCTGAAAATGTGTTCATTTGAACCTCCTCGTAACTAGGTTTCTTTGTTACTTCGTATCTATTTTCTACACCGGGCTTTGAGAACCGGTGCGCTTTAAACAATTTTCGACAGGTCATGCTAGAATTCCTCATCTAGAAGATCTACTGGATTAATAGTAGTTCTTCCACCACTGTTGACATTCTGAAGCATGCTCTGCCAGTTAGGGTAGCTTATTTCACCCTCTACTGAGGAAAATATCTGGATGAAATCCCCATTTCCCATCAGATCCGCAAAAACAAAACTTTCCTGCTCCGCATCGTAGAAATACCAGATCTCATACGGTGCCTGAGTTGTACTGAAAGGATCTGCTTCCACTTCATCGGGTTCACCGAATATCAGGTACACCCTTCCCATGTCCGTCTCCCAACCCTCTTTGCCGAGAGATGGATACCTTCTACCCACAACTCTGTATCTATCCAGATAACCTCCATGTTCACCGGGACGAGCGTTCCAGTAGTTATCGTAGTACAGAACTCGCGCGTCTTCGTCCAGCCTGTGGTAAAGAACACCCTCTTCCTGTGCCAGCAGAATGGAAAAACCTTCAAGTTCCCTTGTGGTAAAATCATTTACTGCAGGGGTCGAAGCCACTGGAATAAAAACTTCCACAACCATAGGTTTTGTAAC
>JAGLQD010000383.1 GCA_023136985.1 Candidatus Sabulitectum sp.
GCATTAGTTCATGTATTTATTTATAGTAGAAAGTAATTCTTTGATATTTATAGGTTTAGTAATATAATCATCGCATCCGGCTCTGAAACTTGCAGCTTTTTCATTAGATTCGACAAGAGCTGTTTGAACAATAACAGGTAAGTCTTTATTTTCTTTTTTAATTAATGACAAGGCTTTAATACCGTCCATAACAGGCATCATGATATCCATGAGCACAAGGTCGATCTCCGGTTGCTGGTCCAGTTTCTCCAGGCTCTCCGCTCCGTTCTTGGCATGAACAAGGTTAAATCCTTTTTCCTCCAGAACGCTGCTCAAGGCGAAAACATTTCTCATGTCATCATCAACCACAAGGATCGTTCTGTCCTTGAATATTGTTTCTTTGTCATGAAGTACGCGAATCATCTTTCTTTTGTTTTCAGGAAGATTCCTCTCCAGGGTGTGAAGAAAAAGAGTTGTTTCATCCAGAAGCCTCTCTGCTGATCTCTCACCCTTTATTATCACCCGCTCCGTGTATTTGTCCAATTCAGCAAGTGTCTCCTTGGAAAGTTCACGACCTGTATGAATTATGGTGGGAATGTGAGGAATAGAATCATCCTTTCTTATCTCTTCGATCAATTTCTCTGCGGTTGTATCAGGAAGACTGTAATCCAGGATCATACAGTCAAATGCAGACTCTTTCAAAAGCTTTAAAGCATCTGCACCGCTGCCTGCCTCTGAGATCCTTACTTCTTTATCTTTAAGCAACTCTGTGAGCGCTTTGAGAGTTGCAGCGTCATCTTCAACGATGAGCAGATCTTTAACTGACTTTTCTTCCATGTTCTTTACCCGATCAAACAATGAATTCATTTGCTCCATGCTCACAGGTTTGCGGAGAAAACCAACTGCACCACCTTTTAATGCCTCGGAACCTTTGTCATGACCCGAAATTACATGTACAGGAATATGCCTTGTATCAAGATTCTCTTTTAAGCGGGATAGCACAGTAAGCCCGCTCATTCCAGGCAATCCAATGTCAAGAATGATACCGTCTGGCATATACTGGTCCACCATCTGCAGTGCAACACTGCCCTCAGATGCTATAAGAACTTTGTAGCCTTTCTCCCTTGACAGATTAAGAAGAATTCTTGCAAATTCAACATCATCCTCAACTATAAGCATTTTTCTGTCATCATCAGATACATCTCTTCTATCATCAGCAACCTGAGGCAGTTTATCTAACACTATTCCTGCAGCTCTTTCAGGTAGTGTAAAGTACTCTTCCTGCTGGGAATCAACTTCTGGCGCACTTGCGGTTACGGTGTGTTTTCCGGAAAAGTTCACCGGCAGAAGCAGCGTGAAAGTGCTGCCCTGGCCTGATATGCTTTTAAGAGTAAGGCGTCCACCAAGAAGAACAGCAAGTTCCCTGCTAATGGAAAGGCCAAGGCCTGTCCCTCCGTATTTTCTTGAAGTTGTTCCATCCGCCTGCTGAAATGCCTCAAAAATAACCTGCAACTTATGCTCAGGTATACCACATCCCGTGTCTGAAACAGCAATGGCAACAGCGTGATCAACTTCTATCTCTTTAGCTTCATTCTCCGAAGCTTTTTTTATCAATACAGAGATTGTACCTTCAGATGTAAACTTGAATGCATTTGAAAGCAGGTTCTTTAAGATCTGTCCGATTCTTTGTTCGTCAGTAGAGATGATCTCTGAAACATTATCGTCCATGGACAATTTGAACTCCAGCCCGCTCTTCTCCGCAAGATGCAGAAACTGTCGCCGGGTATCTGCAAGGAAACGGGTAAGACTGACATCTTCAATGACAAGTTCCATCTTTCCCGATTCAATCTTTGACAGATCCAGTATTTCGTTTATCAGGCTGAGAAGGGAAGAACCCGAGGCATGTATTGTTCTGGCAAACTCAACCTGCTTTTCGGTAAGATTATTGTTCTTGTTTGTTTCCAGAATACCAGAAAGAATCAGCATACTGTTCAATGGAGTGCGGAGTTCATGAGACATGTTTGCAAGAAATTCAGATTTGTATTTGCTCGATACTGCAAGCTGCTTTGCTTTTTCCTCTATAACCTGCCGTGAAGACTCAAGCTCTGTGTTCTTATCCGCAAGAATAGTACTCTGTTTTTCCAGTTCCTCAGATCTTTCTTCCAACTCCTCATTTGTCTGCCTCAGCTCTTCCTGCTGAGTTTGAAGTCGTTCAGAAGCTTCTTCAAGGGTCTGGGTCTGATTTTCCAGTTCCTCGTTGGTCTGTCTAAGCTCCTCCTGCTGGGTTTGAAGTTCTTCTGCCTGTTCCTGAGTCCGAGAAAGAAGAAGGTTCACCTTATCTCTGGCTTTGGAACCGTAGATGGCTATACCAACATTCTCTGCGATGAATTCCAGAAGAGTCAGCTGTTCATCTGTGAAAGGTCCCAATCGACCAAGCTCAATAACAGCTGTAACCATGCCCTGATGAATGACCGGCTGCACTATGATGTTATCTGGAGTTGTTTCACCAAGCCCGGAGTTTATAACGATGTAGTCTTCAGGAACAGCAGTAAGAAGAATGCGCTTCTTTTCCAGAGCACACTGCCCCACAAGCCCTTCTCCTATTTTGATCGAGTTAGCAACATTCTTTCTTTTACGGTAGGCATAGCTGCTTGTAAGTACCAGTGTTTCATTATCATCCAACACATAGAATACACCAATTTCAGCTTCGATCAGTTCTGCAAGAAGGGTAATTACATCACCGGCAATTGCTGAGGTATCTTTCTCGCCGCGAATCAAGTCATTCAGCTTCATCTGTCCTTCACGAAGCCAGTTCTGTCGCTTATTCTCTTCAGTGGTTTTCTGCAAGGTCTTTATCATTGAATTCAATGATCGAGAAAGAACATCGTTTTCCGATCTTTCCTGCAGTTCAACAGAATAATCTCCCTGAGACACCTGGCTGGCCATCCTGCTTATTGCCTCTTCACTGCTGATATCAATAATGAATTCAATTCCGCCGGTCAGTTCAGACGACTCTTCATCGTAAAGCGGAGCTCCGGTATACCTGACAGGCAGTGATTTCCCTTTTCTAAGACTGACTAGAGCATTATGGGTATAGCTGAAACCATCCCTCATTGCCATTGCGGTGGCACACCTGCTTGTGTTGCAATCGCTGTTTGAAAAGATTGAGTGACACTTTCTGCCCAAGCACTGTTCAGGCTTCATCTTCACCATGGACGCTGCAGTAGCATTAACAAAAAGAAGATTGAAATCTGTATCTATGGCAAACACAGGTGTTGGAACATTATTGAGGTAGCTGATCTTCAGAGAGGAATCCCTTGTTGTTTCCCTTAACTGACCGATCATTGAGTTAACTGCAATGCTCAGATCGTCTTTCTCGCTTCGAACCCTGGCCTCTACAGTAAAATCACCAGTGGCAACAGCACCCACAACTCCGGTAAGCTCCCTGCTTCTATCGATCACCTGGTTAATTGACTGATTAAGCATACCGATCTCATCATTTGCTGTGGCAATGTGGGTTTCTGACAAATCTCCCTTGGCAATCTCAAGTGCTTTCTTGTTCAGAAGGACTATGGGCCCGGATAGACGACTTGCAGCAAGACGGATCAGAAACAGCATCAAAGAAATCAGTACGACACCCAATGCAGTTTGTCTCCACATTGCTATTGTGCCCTGCCTGAAGATCTCACTTTCAGGAATTCTTATTGCCACTGTCCAGTCAAGATCCAGACCTTCAATCTCCAGCGGAACATAGCAGTAAAGGAAGCCACCATCATATTTCAGCAGCGCCTCACCCACCTTTTCAAAACCTTCACTCTGCTCCAGCGGGTCTGATTCACCTGCAAGTTCAGGAGAATTGGTGACCGCTAGAAGAGTACCATCACCTCTCGCTATGCTTACAATGGCTTTCCCATGGTACAAAACAGCAGAGTCAACCAGCTCCTGTGCAAAACCTGCATCGATATCAACTCCTGTAATACCCACGAAGATCCCATCGATAATAA
>JAGLQD010000384.1 GCA_023136985.1 Candidatus Sabulitectum sp.
AGTTGCTTTTTTCTCTTCTGGGAGTGAATTTTCTTGCATAACTATCCTCATCAACTGCTTTCATCAGACTGTCTATCCAGCCGAAACAGATTGCTGTTTCAACTGATGATTCGTAATCTATGCACTGCTTCCCAGTGTGTCTTTTCCAGAATACAAGCCAGATCCCTGAAAAAGTGTTGTGGTTTACTTCGAGCCACTTTCTCCACTGTTCAGTCGTTTCCGCAAGAAATGTCTCCATTATTACAACTCCTGATTAATTTGACTGAAAATAGCAAAAGGCTCCGGCATCTGCCAGAGCCTTTTGTTACTCACATGAATATTATTGCCAGATAAGTGATATCCGTTTTCTAAGTGAAACCTCCACAGCAGAATGATACCAGTCTGTTGGCCTTAGAATTTTCTCATCCGGACAAACCAGGGAGCCCACATAGCTGGCATCGTCGTAAACGCGAATGATCTGTGCTGCTATCTCTGCGATATCACCATCAGAAGCAACTCCATTGGAGGTGGCTTTGTAAAACTGAACTGTTACTCTAATGGGAAATCTCTCGTCTCTCACAATGGGTAAACCATCAATTTCCCTGAAAGGTCCTTCAAGCTCTCCGTGCCCGATAACTGCTGATTCTACATCAGAACTGCCTTCGAGCTGCGCACATTCAGAGACACAACCAACAGCCATGCTCATGTCATCGCAATCAAACCAGAGATCACGCCTTTCTTTTTGCCTGAGAGGTATCTGGATAAGCATCACCATGTTCATCCCCTCTTCCCCGGCAGCTTCCATGTGCTCTGCTGTGAGTTCACTGAGGTTATCAGGGTTCTCAAGGAAGTCGGATATTCTGGATCCTGTAAGGCTTGCTCTTTCTCCGTCTTCATTAAAGTAAAGCCTCTGCCCCCAGGAGTAGTAATCGGCATTGTATTCCGAACTGTTGTCTATGATAGTTGCACTGGTTCCCTCACGGGTGGCAAGTATTGCAAGTACTCCAGGACTTCCCTCGTAACTCTGGTAGTTGTAAAGAACCGGATTGAATGTTGCGATCCCATCTTCTTCTATAGGAAGAAATACAGCCTGTGCACTCACAAGCACCACACTGTCTCTCTCTGCAAGAAGACTGCTTCCCCTTCCACTCCAGCTGTCTCCGTCGTGAAGGTAATCTCTGATGTTGTCTACATAGTCAGTAAGGTTTACAGGTTCAAGATCATTTCCATTTTCATTTCCCGTGAGAAGAAAAAACTCGTCCGGATTCATATCTGCTGTAAGGTCATGAAAATTCGGGAACCTTATTACAGGCATACAGGTCAGCGTCTCGGAATCTCTGTCACCGTGATGAACCTGAATGGTCATGTCTGAGATATTTGGACCCCAGCAGGAGCCTTCATATCGCCCGGTGTCCTCCCAGGTCACATTTACAACATCAAGGCCGTAATGAGCTGCTGCCTCAGTTACCTTGTTGTTCCAGACCATTCCTGCCACATTGTTCACTGCTGATTCAAAAGATGCTGAGGCAAATGCAGCTACAGCTGCCAGGATAAGTACTGCTGTTGTGGTTTTCATCACTGCTCCTCTGTTGAGTGTTTACAGCCATGGTACAGATACAGACGAATGTCTATTCCATTTGCCTGGGTTACGCTGAACACTTACTCGGGATTATGTTTTCTGAACCATTAGTTGGAATGCCAGGCAGCAGAAAGAATCAACCAGATATGCAAACTTTGTTTCTACCGCTTTCCTTCGCTTCATACATGGCAGAATCTGCGGCTGAAACTAGTTTGTCTAAAGAGTCTTTTCCAGAAGAATCTGCCACTCCAAAACTTGCAGTCACTGAAAAACTGACCTTCTTAGCCCTGAATACAATTTTTTCAATCTGCTGACGATACCTGTCAGCTGCGACAAAGGCTTCCTGAACAGTGGAGTTCACCATTATTATGCCGAATTCCTCACCACCGTAACGACCTGCAATGTCACCACTTCGAATGGACTTCTTAAGTGTGTATGCGACTTTTTCAAGCACATCATCGCCCACAGGGTGGCCATAGGTATCATTAACATTTTTGAATTTGTCTATATCTGACATTATGAACGAAAAGACGGTATTGCTTCTAAGCGAACGATCCCATTCCTGCTGAAGACGTTCCATCAATACTCTTCTGTTATAGATTTCAGTAAGTGAATCGACTTCACCATACATTAAAAGAAGATCCTGCAGGCGTTTGGTTCTTAGAGCTGCTCTGACCCGGGCACGAAGTTCAAAGATATCAAAAGGTTTAGTGACATAATCGACGGCACCCAGATCAAGACCCTTAACTTTTTCGCTTACATCATCCGCAGCAGAAAGAAATATCACCGGAATATTGCAGAGCTCAGAATCAGACTTCAATTCTTCGCATACTTCATACCCGCTTTTGCCGGGCATTTGTACATCAAGAAGAATAAGATCAGGATTCTCTGCTCGAGCCTTCTCAAGGCCATCTGCACCATTTTCTGCAGAATGGATGATATAGCCGTCTTTCTCTAACCTCAATCTGGCAATTGCAAGAGAGTCCACATCATCATCAATGATGAGAACCTTCATGGGTAGCAAAAAAATCTCCCTCCGTTGCTAAGCAAATGATAGCTAAAACGAAGGTACGGGTAAAGGTGCTCATTATCCGCTCAGCGGGAAGCTGCGATTGCTGCTCCTAAAGCCCCTGTGATCCTGGGGTCAGGAGGTACGGATACCTCCAAACCAGTCTCTTCCATGATGGCTTCCACCACCCCGCGATTCATGGCGACTCCCCCGGTAAAAACCAGACGGGGAATGATTCCATTTCTACCAGCCATTCCAAGGGTTCTTTTGGCTACTGAACGGAAAACACCCTTCAGGATGGTCGGAATAGGCGTTCCGCTTTGAAGAAGACCTATCATCTCACTTTCTGCAAATACAGCACACATAGTACTGATCTCTACTGAATCGTGGTGATCTTTAACAACATCATGCATCCTGGATACATCAACTTCCAGCGAGTTCGATATCATTTCGATGAATTTGCCTGTACCTGCTGCACACCTGTCGTTCATACTGAAATCAACCGGTTTTCCTTTGCTGTCAAGTTCTATCATTTTTGAATCCTGCCCGCCTATATCAATTACCGTTCTGGCGTCAGGAAAAAGATATGCAACTCCACCTGCATGACAGAGAATTTCGGAAAGGGTTCTATGGGCACCAACAAAGTAGTTTCTTCCGTAACCAGTTGCCACTGTTCTTTTTAGCTCATCTCTGGTTACATCTGCACTTGCAAGTACTCTTCCAAGCAGCTTATCTGCATTCTCACATGGTTTGTGACCTGTGTCAGTTATGCCTGTCTCAATAATCTGAGCACCATCAAACAGTACAACCTCTATGCTTCTTGAACCTATGTCTACTCCACAATACATTAAATCATCTCCAGCATGGTCTGAATTCGAATTAGAAGTCTTTCTCTATCACTGTTACTGTAATCAGTCTCAATCTTGAGGTAGGATAATTCCAGATCATCTCTGACGAAATTGCCAACCTGATGAGCCTCTATGTTATATGTATGACATGCATGCCACACAAGATCAATTACACCGTCTGCACTGAAATCCGCTGCAAGCTTCCTGATTAGATCAAGACGGCCACTGTTGGGAGTCATACAGGAGCAGGAAATCTGGAAGTGTTTTCTCGCAATTGCCTCCAGTGGATCTCCCGACAGATGACCCTCAACAGGCAATAATGGTTTTAATCCGCTGCATGTCTCCTGGGCTACCACAACCCCACCGGCGCTTTCAACCAGCTCTATAACCTTCAAGGTTCCTTCAGACATGGGACAGCCGGAAACAATTATCCTGGGGCAGTTCTCCCTTAGAGGAAAATTCCCGGAAGATTTTCTTTCAGAAGCCATCCTGATGAAACTGGAAAGCATTCTTTGATGGTGCTCAAGACCACTCACCCGGTACCTCAGTCTTGCAAGTTCCATTCCAGTAACAACAGAAGGATTCTCCGCTCCAAGATACATGGCTTTTCGCAAGAGATCTCTCTCTCTGTTCATCACCTCGATGGCATCTCTGAGTTTCTCATCGGTAACTGATGTTCCGAATGTTTTTTCCAGAGTTTCCTTTAGAGAGCGAACCTCATTAAGCCAGTGAAGCCAGGCCTGTTCTTCATTTACCTTCTGGGTCAGTTCAAGGATGTGCTGGGGTTTCTTGTCCGCAATAAGCTCATACATCTTTTTCTTGCCGTCACAGGTGGTTTCAGCCACAATTAGATCCGAAACCATGAAGAATGGACATCTTCCTGTAAGAATGTAACCAAAACTCGATTTGATCAGCGGGCATAGATTGGAAGGCAATACTGTTTCAGCAGCTGGGATTGTTCTTCTGTTAGCACCACAGAGACACACAGGGTAAGCATCTGCGGCCATGATAAGGTCCCGGGGAGTGTATTCACAGTATATGCCCACAATGCCTTTCCCATGCCGTTTCATTGCTCTCACTGCATCAACCTCAATGGACATGGAATTCCTGAAGTAGTCTAAAATCACTTCCTCGCCTGTTTCAATCTCAACTGGAAGAACCGCGGAAGTAGCTTCTTCGGAAACTCGCCTTGATCTGATAAGCTCAATAAAACTCTGCATTCTACTCACAACCTGCTCATTAAGCCTGCCTGGACTGTATGGAACATCAAATGCAAGTACTGGGATTCCAAGTTCTTCCTGAACAAGATCATGCAAAGCAGAAACATCCCAGGCACAATGGCTTGCTCCAAATATTCCCGACATTAGAATACCCTCTGCACGGTATTTCTTCACATCTTCAATTATTCGTCTGACCCTTTCAGCAGGGCTGCAAACCAGCCTGTCGTCCATACAGTTCTCGGCTATAGCAGTAAGAGGGTCAGTATCCTCACGCAGTGGTAAAAATGAATGGTTGATAAAATAATCAGTACCTGCGATACATCCACCCATATCCTCAAGAAGTGTAATTAGTGAAGCATCCGTGGAAGGATACATCCAGTAAACTCTGTATGGATTTTCTGTTTCAAGTGGCGATCTCTCTTCAGCCAGCCTTTCTTCCACCGTGTCCAGAAGACCTTGTATAACGGCAAAACACTCAACAGGTTCACTGCATGTGTGTATTGTGATAAACTCTGCCAGATACATTTCCAGCCCGGGAAGAGGGGGACGATCGGCGGTATACACAAGGTCACGCAACCGGGAAACCATACCCCTGAGACGATTGAACATTGAAACACTGCCGCGAAGCATATCATCTGTACACTTTGTTCCAGTCAGCTTTTC
>JAGLQD010000385.1 GCA_023136985.1 Candidatus Sabulitectum sp.
GAATATTGCTCGTACCGATGTTGATGTAGTTACCTGCAAGCGATCTCAGTTCTTTCTCCAGCCAGCTGAGTTCCGCAGCTTTCTTGAAGCAGGTGATTGCCTCTTCAAAGTTACCATTTCTGTAGTGGAGAATGCCAATATTATTCGTGGCACTTCTGATCGTTTTTACATCATCCTCTTCAAGGGCTATTTCAAGTGATTCGGTCAGGTACTTCAGCGCTTCTTCGTCTCTGTCTGCGCTTATAAGAACCAGACCCGTTAAGTTAAGGTTCCTGGAAAGCAGTTTTCTGGAACCGAGTTCCTCATAAAGTGTTCTGCTTCCTCCCAGACATTTAAGGGCATCATCCCGTTCACCGCTTAAGTGGTGAACCTGAGCTATGTTGACAAGAACATCGGCAATACCTTGTTTTGAATCAAGTTTTTCGTAAATGGAAAGAGCATCAAGAAGATGTTTCAGAGCTTCAGCATGAGCAAGTTGGCCAAGACAGGCCTTGCCAAGTGCGTTAAGAGCTTCAGCTTTCAGCGGTCTGGAGTCGGCGGATACTGATAAAACAAGGGCTTCTTCCGCATAAGAGCGGGCTTTGGCAGGGGACACCTTGAAATTTCTCTGCGAAAGGTTGATAAGAAGATCGAAACGCTCGTTATCACTTACCGATTTGAGTCTGTCTTCCAGCATCTGTATCGAGTCAGTCATAAGAGTTGATTCTCCCTGCTTGATAAATGCCATTTTGAAATCCGATTTGATACAACTCCAGGGTATCCTCCCGGCAGAAGCCATCAGCTTCACATTTCATCTATCAGAATTGATAATACGCATGAAGCTCTACCCGGTCAATGTTATGAAAGTCGGGCGCTTACACAGAATGCATAAATAGACACGTCATATCTTATGAGGCTGCAATAATGAATGCTGATCGGCTTCAGATCCGGGAAACCGATCTAACCTTGAGTCTGCTGTTCTTCTGCATGGGATGTACTGCTCAGAATACATCACAGGCTTTCTGCTGCAACACTGTGATGAACCCGGACTTCATCCTTCACTATATTCACTAACAAATTGTTTCGTGGTGCTGAATTTACACTGGAGGTCTTCTTGAAAGTTTCAATTGTTGGCGCTGGTCTTGCCGGGAGCGAGGCTGCTCTGCAGCTTGCCAGTTCAGGGGTAGAAGTCGATTTGTATGAGATGCGTCCTGGAACAATGACAGCTGCTCATACAACAGGCGTGCCTGCTGAACTTGTCTGCTCTAACTCTTTCCGGTCTAATCTGCTGCACAATGCTCCAGGGCTTCTGAAGGAAGAGCTTCGCAGGTGCGGGTCTTTTCTTATGAAGGCTGCAGATTGTTGTCGTGTTCCTGCTGGAGGAGCGTTGGCTGTGGACAGGGAGGAGTTCAGCAAAACTGTGCAAGACATGCTGCGCAGTGAGAAATTGATCACCCTTATTGAAAAAGAGGTAACAGAGATTCCTCCAGGCAGAGTTATGATAGCTGCAGGCCCTCTTGCTTCAACTTCTCTTGCAGATGCTCTGGCTAAGATCACTGGCAGCGGGTCTCTTTACTTCTACGATGCTATCGCCCCGGTGATCGATTTTGAGTCTGTCAACATGGATCGGGCCTATTTTCAGAATCGCTATGAAACTGAAACTGACACTGACACTGATTCTCAAGCTGATTATCTGAACTGCCCCTTCACAGAAGAGGAGTATTTCAACTTCGTCCGTGAGTTGAAAGAAGGAGAAAGGGTATCCACCAGAGATTTTGAGAAAGAGCTCCACTTTCAGGGGTGTATGCCCGTTGAGGCAATTGCAGACAGCGGTGACATGTCACTTGCTTTCGGACCGATGAAACCGGTGGGGCTTGTTGATCCCCGAACAGGAGTTCGCTCTTTTGCAGTGGTTCAACTTCGGATGGAGAACAGGGCGGGAACTGCATGGAACCTGGTTGGATTCCAGACCAAGCTGACCTACCCGGAGCAGAAGAGAGTTTTCAGAATGATACCCGGTCTTGAAAAGGCAGAATTTATTCGACTTGGTTCAATGCACAGAAATACTTTCATTAACGGGCCTCTGCTGCTTGATGAAAGAATGCAGCTGAAGACTGACAACAGAATAATGTTTGCCGGTCAGATCACCGGTATAGAGGGCTACATAGAATCGATAGCATCGGGCTATCTGGCAGGTGTACTTATGGCAGGAATCGGCACTTTTCCTGCGCCGGACACAGCTTTGGGTGCTGTTCTGCGATATCCTACGGAGACTGTTACAGATAATTATCAACCTTCAAACATAAATTATGGCTTGTTCCCTCCCATGAAAAAGAAACCCCGGGGAGGTCGCAGAGCAAGAAGAGAAGCTCAGGCTGAAAGAGCTCTGAAGAGCCTGTCTGAATGGTTGTCAGCTCTTTCTGCGGAGAAGTAGAGTATAGGCGCCTGCTGCGATAAATACTGTTACAAGTGACGCAAGTACAAAGCTGTCCGGATGGTGGGATCCAGAGGCTGGATCCGCAGCAAGAACAGCTGCCGGGTAGTTTGTGAACATCAGAATATCGATAATCTTTCCCAGCGGTCTGGGTTCGGAGAGCTGAAAAAGCCAGAGCAGAACTAACAGTGTTCTACCAGCATACTTCAGATACTTTTCGGTTACCAGAAAGATCAGCGAGAACGATACTGCGTTCAGCGGTGCAGAAGCCCAGAACTGCCACGGGGGATGGCTTGAGACTGTAAAGACGATTATTGAAGAGATAAGCATTCCTGCCAGGGAGGGAACTAACCATTCGGCAATCCTGACCATTCCTGCTTTGTCGCCTCGCTTTATCAACTCCAGAAGACCTGTTCGTGCTGCAGAGCCGTTCCAGTCTGTAAGAAGAAAAATTGCCGGAATCATTAGCGAGCAGGAAACAAGCTGTAGAAGCATTTCTTCTTTTGGGGCAACCACAAACACACCGGCCAGGAGTAGAACACTGAGCCACAACCTGCTTTTCAGATTAATTGCCCGCTCCCACATCAGCATTGCAGTCAGGATGATCAGCTGCAAATTCAGAAACCTTCTTCCCCGTGGAACAGATCAACCGGGATCTGCGATTCATCCGGGGGATTGAACATTTTCAGCAGTGATCCAGGGGGAATCGGGGAGAGTTGAAGTTCAATAACTGCTCTTGAGTTTGCTCTTGCCATAAGCATCAATTTGGTGATGGCGTGTACAGTATCAGCATGGGTGAATTTGTACAGCCCGTTAGTGTGTACCAGATTCTTAATTCCTTCTATGTTTTCAAGCTGTTTCCTGGGCAGGGAGGGATAGAACGAAACGGTAATTTCCGCTCCTCCAAGAGAAATGGCGGCTAGTTCGGAATGTCTGACGATCCTGCATATCCCGTTTTTGTCGCAAAGTGCTATGCGCTCCACGCCATAGGGTATCTGCCCCAGAGAAGATGCCCTGAAAAGAACCGTATTACCCACTTCAGAGAACTCCTTCAGTTTGGCATGGAGGGAGTCGTGAACAGGGCACTCTACGATGAGAAGCTTGGGATTAGTTGCCATTGCAATTGCCATTGAGGTTCTCTGGGCTTCTGACGATTCCAGTTTATCAACCTGAGTGCCGGTAAGTGACGCAAGATCAAGCCAACCAATAAGCTCATTGGTGAGATGTGCCGCTTCACTGCGGCTTTTGCCGAATCCTGTAACAGCCAGGCTTATACAGCCTTTTACAGTCATTCCAGGCGGTGCCTCGATGGTGTCAGAAATGTAGCCTGTTGAACTTCTGCCCTGGCGTGAAGTTGCCAGTGCCATTTCTGCTCCTGTAACAACCTTACCTGCCGGTGGTGAAGAGAAACCAGCAGCATACCTGGCAAGAGTGTGTGCTGCTGAATCCTTCTCTCCAAGAAGAGCCGCCATTGCTCCGGCAAGTACGGCGAAGTCAATGGAAAGGGGAAGACCTTTTCCCAGTGAGATCCCAAGGTACTTCAGAAGAACTTTTGGCGGCTGCTTCACTATTGCTGCTTTTTCAGTTTCGCTAAAAGGCTTTTGTCAGCAATCTCAAGAGCTTTTACAACACCCATTCCGCTTCTTCCCGATGTTCTTGGAGTTGCTCCTGTTTCAATGCATCGAAGAAATTCTTCCATCTCTGAATGCAGAGGTTCAAAAGAGTCGATCTGCGGGCTGATGATATCGCCGGTTCGGTATGAGAGCTGGTATTCCCCAAAGGTTTTTGGCTCCAGGATATCAACGCCTTTGTCAAATATTTTAATTTTTTCATAGGGTTCTGTATCATCGTAAATAAGCATCTTTCTGCTTCCTACAATAACAGTTTTACGAAGTTTTGAAGGCGCTAGCCATGCAACCTGAACATTGGCTGTGGCCCCGCTTGGGAAACCGAGATTGATAAAGGCAACATCAGGAATACCGCTGAGGACATAATCATGTCCGAAGGCTTCCACAAAATCAGGCTCTTCGTCAAGCCAGTAGAAAAGCATTGAGAAATCATGAGGGGCAAGATCCCAGATAACCGATACATCCTTCTGATGCAGACCAAGATTCACTCTGCTCGAAGTAATAAAATGGATGTCTCCCAGATCTCCGCTGTCGATTATCTCCTTGGTCTTGATTACAGGTGGTGAGAACATGAATGTATGTCCAACCATAGTAACCAGTCCATTATTTTTGCCAAGATCAACCAGTTCTTGAGCTTCCTCTACAGATGCGGCGAAAGGTTTTTCAACGAAAACATGCTTCCCCGCTAGAAGCGCCTGTTTTGCAAGTGGAAAATGTGAGGAAACATCGGTCGCGATAACAATAGCATTCAGATCATCGTTATCTATAAGATCCTGGTATTTCTTTGTACTCTGAATATCGGGATAGTGCTGGGCCATTTTATTCAAGCGAGCTGCATTGGAATCGCAGATAACAAGACCGCCGTTTCGACGGTTGGCGTAAAGATTCCTGAGCAGGTTGGGACCCCAGTAACCAAGTCCGACCACTCCAGTTTTTACCATGGTGTTCCTTTCCGGTTTTCGAATATTCACGCAACGTTGAATTGCGTGGAAACTACCACCTTTTATTGTAATGGTAAAGCATCTCAGGGAAAAAACAATACTTGTGGCCCGACACCGATAGTTTTGAACTTGATAAACAATTGAAGTAATGTTCAAATATTAGGTTCGGCCCCTTTTTATATATGTTACGCACAGGAGGTGGCTGATGGATTTTGAAAAACTTACGATCAAATCGAAGGAAGCTTTACAGGAAGCAAGCAGACTTGCTATCGAGGCTGGTAATCCTGAAATTGCCCCGGTTCATCTTGCATCAGTGCTTATTGATGATTCACAGAGCGTTATTGCCGGTGTGCTCGACAGTCTGGAGATTGACCGGAACAGGATAAAAAATGATATCACCGGGATTCTGGGATCTCTGCCAAAAACTCAGGGTGGTACTGAGCCACGTATGTCAAGAACGCTGATCAAGGCGTTAAGCGCTGCCGAACACATCGCGTTTAAAATGAAGGATGCGTACATTGCCAGAGAGCATCTGTTCCTTGGTCTGCTGAAAGCGGGGGGCAGGATATCTGATATGCTTGAATCCATCGGTATCTCTGAGAAAGATTTCCTTTCAGCCCTTGCTGCCGTACGCGGATCTTCCAGGATTGATACTGAAACCTCTGAAGATAATTTCAAATCGCTTGAGAAATACACAAGAGATCTAACGAGAATGGCTCGTCAGGAAAAACTTGATCCCGTAATCGGAAGAGATGACGAGATTCGCAGAGTAATGCAGGTTCTTGGCAGGAGACGGAAGAACAATCCGGTTCTCATCGGTGAACCAGGAGTTGGGAAGACCGCGATTGTTGAGGGCCTGGCACGCCGCATCGCTGAAGGAGATGTACCTGAAACATTAACGGATAAACGAGTGCTGTCCCTGGATATGGGAGCGCTGATTGCAGGTGCGAAATTCCGCGGGGAATTCGAGGAAAGGTTGAAGTCAGTACTGAAGGAGATAGCTGCATCAGAAGGCAGGGTAATTCTGTTTATTGATGAAATGCATACTCTGGTTGGAGCAGGCGCAGCAGAAGGAGCGGTTGATGCTGCCAACATGCTTAAACCGGTTCTTGCCAGGGGGGAACTGCATTGTATTGGCGCGACAACTCTGGATGAGTACAGGAAGCATATTGAAAA
>JAGLQD010000386.1 GCA_023136985.1 Candidatus Sabulitectum sp.
TTCTAGCACCCGACGTCGGATTTGAAGTCCGAGAGGAACACCAGCTCCCTTCCGCTCCCGCTGATGCTTCAAAGATTGTAGATTTCTGGGAATTGTCAAGGTGCATGTTTTTTAGTATATCCTGCATTGTGATTACTGTCATGAGGGGGAATAATGTGCAAGCAAATGTAAAGAAAATAGTTGAAGCTCTCGCATCGGCGCCGGATAATGGCACCCGTACTGAGGAAATACTGAATAAATTACCTGAAGGCCATGAGATCGTTGAATTATTCATTGAATTAGACCGTAATGCAGTTGCATCTCCTGCTCATTGTCTTGCTTTTTTTACAATTCTCAATGTTTCTGACTTTGCTGACAAAATGATACGGATGTCATACGAGCAATTGCTCACTGAAACCGATCCTCTCTGTCCTGATCTGGTGAAAGTATGGAGAGCTATTGAATCCTTCAACGAAGAACACAGAAAGAACTTTCTCGCCCGAAGTTCACTTATTCTTGAGGTTGCTTGTCTGGGCTGGCAGGATGTTCGTGATATAGGTCGGGCATCAGGGTCTTTGTCCGGCTCGTCCATACTTGTCTCTCTTTGCGACGAAGAGGATGAGGGGTCCCAGATACTTCGCACAGAATCAGGATCATGGCCATCCGGCATCTGGAAGAAAATGGAAGAGGTTCTCGAAGAGCTGGATTTTACCAGAGAGAAGGATCGAAGCTGGAAATACCAGATTGACCATGACAGCCGATCAAGACTTGTTTCAGGTGCCAATATCAAGGCATACGTCAAGACTGGTGCCAGTACTCTTTCTCCGCTTGCACTGGCCAGATTATCGCAGAATCTTGTTACCAGGTTCAGCCTCCTCCTCCGCACCATTAGTATGTACCCTGCAGATCATCCTTCCATATCACCAGCGCTTGGATCGTTCATAGACCTTCTTGATGCATTTGCCGATAGTGAAGCAGGTATGGTAGCTCTGACTGTTCTTGGTGGAGAACTCATGCTCAACAATGTAAGGGTTAAATCAAGAACAAAATCCACACAGAATTTTCTTGCACACCTTACCGAGCGAAGAATAAACAGCATCTCGTTTCAACTGGGTCTTGATTCAGATAGTCTCTTTAAATTTATTGAACTTCTGAATCGTAAACCCGCTCAGATCAGGGAGCGGGGTGGTTTGAGCGAAATGTGTCGGACCAGGGGCATAGAGAATGTTACAGTAGACGAGTTCAGGTATGCGCTTGTGGCAAAGGATGGGAAGCTTGTTTCCGAGGTTGTCACAGGGTCGGTGGACAGTACACTTGAAGACTTGATTTTCAGAGAACTCATTGACAGACTCCAAAAGGGCGATTCTATCAAGGACATTCCCCCCCAGCAATTGGGAGAGGCTCTTTCCCGCATTCTCGAGGAAGCTGCTTCAGGTTCAGGAAAGTACAGAT
>JAGLQD010000387.1 GCA_023136985.1 Candidatus Sabulitectum sp.
TTGTTGCAACGCTTGACCCTACAATCCTGGAGAGGGGTATTCTTGTAAGTCGTGAGCTTCAGAAAACACTTGCCTGGGGGGCATTGAGAAAGATAATCGATAAGAACATCGAAGATCTGGACAGCAAGAATCAGGATCGCGTACTGGATGCTCTGGACAAACTCACCCAGTTGGTCTGTATCGGTGCGGAAAGAGGGAAGACCCATACAGTTATGCATGTTACTGATAATGTGCGGGGGCTTCTTCTTGCAGGTTCGTTGCCACCTGACGCCTTGTTTGCTTCGATCATCCTGCTCGGTACAGTGTGCGAAAGGCTGATTGCCACAGGAAGGCTCACTGCGGCTTCAGAACTTGTTTCCACCATCTCTGACTGCAGAATGCTTTCTGTGGATACGCCTGCCCATGCAAGTGCCCTCCGAAGGGGTCTTTCAGAAGCATTCAGAAGAATTGATACTCCTGAAGCAGCAGATGTGATCCTGCAGGCTTTCATGGAATCAGATGAGAGCAGGTACCAGGCGGCAGAAAAAATTACAGCTCAGGTGATGTTCAGGAATCTTGGTATGCGTCTTGTGGATCTCTTTCTTGAGAGGAAGCGTGATATCAGGGCGCGGGTGTATTCAGTATTGAGAAGATTCGGAACTGGCTATCTTTTGATGTTTCATAACCGGATTGATGAACTTGAGGGTAGTGGGCTTTCTGTAAGAGACAGTGAAACAGGAAGATTTGTTGCCCAGGACTGGTACATTATGCGGAATCTGGTGTCTCTTCTAGGAGACCTTGCGTCAGCAAGATCAGTACCTGTTCTGGAAAGACTTTGCGATGACTCTGATGACAGGGTCAGAAGGCAGGCTCTGGTTTCATTGATGAAAATATCTGAGGAAAAGGCCATTTCATATGCTGCCAACATGATCGGTGATCCATCATTGGATGTAATTGCAGTTTCCGTGGAGATTCTTGCAAAGGCTGATATTGTAGATCGAGGGCTTATCCCCGCTATGCTTAGACTGATGCATACACTGCCTTCTGCAAGGAAGACATTGATTCGCTACTTTATAAATGTATATGATGATTCTGCAGTTCAGCGACATTTCCGCACAGCTTTCTCTCATTGCAAAGGCATACCCTTTGATAACGAGGATCTGATGCACGACGGGCTGGCAATTTTGATTCGATCGGGAATGACTGAGGATATAGACGCTTTGAACGATTTTCTCGAGAAAAACTCCGGGGGCAAGCTCAAAAGAGCGCACGCCCCGGAGAATGTAATTGTTTCAATACAGGCAGCAAAAGATATGATAAGATCAGCTCATTCTGCTACCACCTGATATCTGCTCCAAAAAAGAAATGCCTGGCAGGTGAATATGCATTGGGATTGCCTGCAGGGCCTCCAGCGATATGATCCGGCTCACCATCACCATCCTGATCTGCATCGTACCAGGCCACACTGTATATGTGATCCAGATTCGTCCGATTGAAAAGATTGTAAACATCCATATAGACATTGAAGGTCAACCCACTGAGCCATAATCTTTTTTCAATTCTCAGGTCAGTATTCATCCGCCATGGATATCTTTTCTGGTTTCGGAAGAAGGGATGTGTACCGTGTGAAGAATTATCGTATGGGATTCCGCTTCCATAACTGGAATTGATCCTGAAGCCGAAACCCTCAAGCCAGCCCTGAC
>JAGLQD010000388.1 GCA_023136985.1 Candidatus Sabulitectum sp.
TATTCTCCGGTACAATTGAGATCGATGATGTAAGGATCTCCGCAAGAGTTGGCGGTGCCGTGGAACAACTGCAAGTGACACAGGGAGATAATGTAGAGAATGGACAGATCCTGATCCGCATTGATCAGACAGAGTACCTTCTTGCTCTAACCCAGAGAGAAGCTGCACTGACAATTGCCCAGGCGAATCTGGCAACCATGCTTGAGGGCACAAGAGAGCAGCAGATCATTGCAGCATCATCGTCTGTGTCCTCAGCAAGAGCAGCCAGAGACCAGACAGCAACAGACCTGATCAGGTTCACAGAACTGGCGCAGGCTGGGGCACTTTCCGAGCAGCAACTGCAGGCCGCGCAGACCGCCGCAACCCAGACTCAAACACAGTACACTCAGGCACAGCAGAATTATTCTCTTGCAGTGGAAGGTGCTCGGGCAACAGAATTAGAGGCAGCCCAGGCTGCTGTGGAATCCGCGGAAGCTGCCAGAGACCTGGCTCTACAGCGCTTGAACTGGACTGATATAATCTCACCGCTTGCTGGAACAGTTACTGGAACCAATATTGAATCAGGAGAGAATGTAGCCCCGGGAATGACTCTGCTTACAGTGGCAGATATGGATACAGTCAAGGCGGTCTTCTACATTTCGCAGCCATATCTTGCTACCACTGAAACAGGCAGTGCAGTAATGGTCAGTACCGGCACCACACAAGAAACGCAGACTGTAACAGGAACAATAACTCACATATCCGACCGGGCCGAATTCACTCCTTCACAGGTTGAGACCCGTGAGGGAAGAACAAGCCTTGTCTATCGTGTTGAGGCAACAATCCCTAATCCGGAGAACATCTTCAAAGCAGGAATGCCTGTGGATGTGGAACTGAGCCGCTGATGAAAGAAATATGCGTGGCAGTCAGCAACCTGACTAAATCATTCAAAGAGGTTCAGGCTGTTAAGGGTGTCTCTTTTGAAGTGAGCAGGGGTGAGGTTTTCGGCCTTGTAGGTCCGGACGGTGCAGGAAAAACTACAACAATGCGGATACTCGCTGCTATCCTTGCGCCGGACTCCGGTGAAGCGCACATACTGGGTCTGAACTCAACCAAAGACAGAGAAAAGATCCATGATATAATTGCCTATATGAGTCAGAGGTTTGGCTTGTATCAGGATCTTACAGTTGAAGAAAACATGGAATTCTATGCGGACTTGTACGGTGTAAAAAGATCCGAATTGAAAGCAAGCATGGACAAGCTTCTTGAATGGAGCAGTCTTGCGCAATTCAGAAAAAGACCTGCGGGAAAACTCTCCGGCGGCATGAAGCAGAAACTGGGTCTTGCCTGTGCACTAATTCACACGCCGGAACTGCTTCTGCTGGATGAGCCCACAAACGGGGTAGACCCGGTGTCAAGGAAAGAATTCTGGAATCTTCTCTACAAATTGGTGGATGAAGGGCTAACCATCATTATGACAACCGCCTACCTGGATGAAGCTGAAAGATGCCATCGCCTTGCTTTCATGGACAAAGGAAAGATCACAGCCAGGGGTACGCCACAGGAAATTGTAGGCCTTATACCAGGTGGAGTTCTCAAATTCAACTCAGACAATCCATTTGAGGAGTCAAACAAAATAGCAGAGAGCACAGAGGCTGTTTCAACCGTTTTCGGTTCACAGGTGCATGTAATGGGAAACATCACAGAAGAAAAGATACAGAGAAGCATTAACAGGCAGGCAGAGATCACCAGATCAAAGGGGTCTGTTGAAGATGCATTCGTTTACCTTTCGGAAACAAATCATGGGTGAGCAGAAAAAACAGCAGGAGCAGCCAGCAGTAATAATCGAGCATCTCACCAAGAAGTTCGGGAACTTCACAGCTGTTGACGACATCTCATTTACTGTTAACAGAGGAGAGATCTTCGGCTTTCTGGGAGCCAACGGCGCAGGAAAATCAACCACCATCAGAATGCTCTGCGGAATCCTGAAGCCCACGGAGGGTAGAGGAATCGTAGGTGGTGTTGATATCTCAAAGACCCCGGAGG
>JAGLQD010000389.1 GCA_023136985.1 Candidatus Sabulitectum sp.
TTTTTAAGTCAACTTAATACCGGCTTCAAGATGACATGGATAGTGGGGGCGATTCTCCTGGTTCCCGGATTACTGGTATCCATGAGACTTCCTTCTTCCATCGGCGAGAAGGAAAGGGTAACTGCAAAAAGATTCGTGTTCAGGAAAAAGTATCGTTTGTTTTATGCGTTGTGTATGCTTTTCGGTGCAAGAAAACAGATATTCCTGACCTTTGCCCCCTGGCTGCTTGTATCCGTGTATCACCAGAAAGCACCTCAACTTGCCCTGGCCATGGGTGCCAGTGCCCTTATCGGGATCTTTCTTAAACCTGTTTTCGGAAAGCTCATAGACAAACTGGGAGAAAGAACCATCCTCATGGCGGATGCTGCTCTGATATTGCTGTTGAGTACTGCATACGCTGTTATACCGCAGATCGCAGGTCCGGGTATTGCTCTTGCGCTGCTCTATTGCTTCTTTGTTATGGATGAGCTACTCTTCAGCCTTTCCATGGCACGAACCACTTACCTTTCCAGAATTGTAGAGAACAAGTCTGAGATGGTCCCAACCATTGGTCTCGGTGGAACGATTGATCACATTGTTTCAATGGCTGTACCTGTTATCGGTGGAATTCTCTGGATGAAGGTTGGCCCCTGGTCTGTATTTGCCATGGCAGGTTTAGTGGCAGCGATCACATTCGTTACTGTGTCTACAATGAAGAAGTAAGCCTGTTAACACAACTTTCAAGTACACTGCCCATCATCTCCAGCTTGTTTCGGAACCTGGAGCTCATGGTTCCCCTTCCAGCCAGAAGAAGAATTCTTGTGTTACCTTCCGTGTCAGGAACAGGTATGAAAGCAGCACCATCAGGGAAAGATTTCTTCCCGTTGAATGGCAGATTCTCGGAAGAGAGATAACACGGAGATTCAAAGCCGGGTCCACTGAAAGACTCAGGTACCTTTTCCCCAAGGATCAGATTGAATTCACCCTTTGAAACTTCATAGATACCGCATGAGTCTACGGATGTAAGGGACTGCATAGCGTTTAGTATATCTTGTGCAGCTTCCTGCAGTGTGGCTGACTGATTCAGAAGTGCAGCGAAATCTCTTCGCAGAGCTTTGTTTCTGTCCACTTGAGGTACCGAGTGAACGATTGCAAGAACAAGCTGCTCTCCGTCCTCATTGTACGAGACTGCTTCTATCAGTGTGTGGGGTGCAATGATACCGTCAACAACAAGGGTTTCCCTATTTCCCGATACCAGAGCTCTGGCAACCGGGCAGTTATCAAAGCACTCAAGCAATCCCTGGAAAATATCTGTACACTTCTTTCCAGTCAGGAATTCTGTGCTGTGGCCAAAGAACAGCTCAGCAGAAGGGTTTACCCACACAACTCTGATGTTTGAGTCAAATATTATCACAAGCTCTGATATAGAGCAGAGAATCTTTTCCGTGAAAGAATCCGGAATATTTTTAAACACAACAACCTTTCCAGACCCCTCCAGAATGTTCAAACCAAATATGACTATTTAGAAAGGCTGTGGCAAGAGCAGTGGCACGAATTGAAAGCTGAAATTTTCTTTTGTTCGAACTAGAAGTCGCAGATAAATATGTTACGCTTTCACTGCCCAGCGGAGCTTCGCACTGGATGAGCGCAGGTTGTCATGTTTCTCTTGAAATGAAGGACGCACCGGCCGGCGGACACATTCTGAGTAAACGCCCTGTTCGTTAAAGCTCTTGAAGCTTTTTTTAACACGGCGGTCTTCACCTGAATGAAATGAAAGAACAGCAATCCTTCCACCGCTTTTAAGGCAGTAAGGCAGTGAAAGCAGAAGTTGATCAAGTGCTTCAAACTCATTGTTCACTTCTATTCGAAGTGCCTGGAATACCCTTCTGACCGAGAGTTTGGACTGTTCAGGTTCAAGTTCCATGCTCTGCAGAGCCCTGCTTATTACCGATGCAAGTCCAACGGTTGTCATGCATTCTTTTCCAGCCGAGAGTATGGCTTTTGCAAGAAGAACTGCATGGGTTTCGTCTGCGTTCTCAGCAAGAATATTCACTAGAGAATCTTCTGAAACGCGAAGCAGCAACTCCGCAGCCGTTTCACCGGAAGTGTTATCAAGTCGCAGATCCAACGCAGCAGAGTTTTTGAAAGAAAAGCCTCTTTCCGGGGTATCCAGCTGCATGGAGGACACTCCCAGGTCGGCAAGTATGAAATCGAATCCTTCCGGACGCACATCAAGGCAATCCTTTATCTGTGAGAAATTCATGTGCCGTGTAACAAATGCAGACTCATCAAATCCAAGTTTACGAATGCGTTCCTCTGTTTTGACAAGCTGGTCTGAATCAACATCAATTCCTAAAAGAGAACCACCAGGCAGAATGCGTGACAGTATTCCCTCAGCATGGCCGCCG
>JAGLQD010000039.1 GCA_023136985.1 Candidatus Sabulitectum sp.
CCTCTTTAACAACCGGAGCCACGAAATCCCCTGCGTCGTTGCGTCTGCCCTGGCCAACTGCAATTATGGTTCCCTCGAGGGGTTTCTCTTTAGCTGTATCGGGAATAACTATTCCACCCTGTACTACTTCTTTTGCCTCTTCACGACGGACTATGATTCTGTCGAAGAGGGGTCTTACCTTCACTTCTGCCACTTTGGTCTCCTTTCAAAGAAAAACATATGTCTGGCATTTGCGAACCGTTAGTTTACATACTTCAATTCGGCTGAACATATCAAAAGCAAAGATTGTGCCAGAGAAAACAGCTGAAGAAATAGTGAACATAATATGTTGCAGTGCAAAGAAAAAAGAACTGTGGTGAATTGCACTTCCCGCGTGATTAAACCCGCCAATTCAGAGTATGTGCCAGTTTGACGCATTGGTATTGTCGTGGATTGTTTGGCAGTTGCATATATTCCCTGCTCAACAAATTTCTTTAGAACAATCAGGAGGTGGTCATGTCTTCAAGAATTATCATAAATTGCCAGGGAACCAGTCTTGAAACTGTGAGAGAGATAGCAGAGGGAGCTTCATTTGAACTGGGTGAAGATGCAGTTGCTGCTATTAATAGCGCCCGGTCAAAAATAGAGATCCTTCTTGAATCAGGAAAGCCGATCTATGGTGTAAATACAGGATTTGGCAGACTGGCAAGCACCGTTGTCCCGGAGGAAGAACTCGGTCTTCTCCAGAGAAATCTTTTGCTTAGTCATGCCTGCAGTACTGGAAGACTGTTTCCTGCTGTTATTGTCAGGATCATGATCTTTCTAAGAGTAGTTTCCCTTGCAAGGGGGCGAAGCGGGGCAAGACTGGAAACAGTTAACTCTCTTGTTAAGCTCGGGAATAGTCCATTTCTGCCCGCTGTGCCTTCCCAGGGATCACTTGGAGCATCCGGTGACCTTGCACCTCTTTCGCATATGTGTCTTCCAATTCTGGGAGAGGGAGAGTGTATTGATCCCTATGGAGTTGTTGTTTCCGGAGCGGAAGCTCTAGAGAAGATAGGGCTCGAGCCTGTGGAACTTCAGGCAAAAGAGGGCCTTGCTCTTATAAATGGTACTCAGGCTATGACTGCATTGATGTGTGCTGCTGTTCTGGATTCCAAAAGGTTAATGGATGCCGCAGACGCCACAGCAGCCATTACCCTCGAGGCTCTGCTGGGCACTGATGCGGCACTTGATCCGGAACTGATCGGTCTCAGGCCCCATCCTGGTGCAGAAGAATCTGCAGCATTTATCAGGAAGCACCTTACAGGATCAGAAATTATTCACAGCCATCCTTCCTGCGGAAAGGTTCAGGATGCCTATTCCCTCCGGTGTACACCACAGGTACACGGTGCATCACGGGATGCGCTTGCGTACATCGAAACTACTGTTGAGCGAGAGCTGAAGGCAGTAACAGACAATCCGCTTCTTATGAAGGACGGCAGAGCTGTAAGTGGGGGGAACTTTCATGGCCAGCCCCTTGCTCTCGCGGCAGATCATTTGAAGATCGCTATTGCCGAGCTTGCCAATATCTCGGAAAGAAGAACAGAAAGACTTCTTAATCCCGACCTCAGTGGGCTACCTGCATTTCTCTCTCCTGCGCCTGGAACCAATTCCGGGTTGATGATCGCACAGTATACTTCTGCTTCGCTTGTGAGCGAGAACAAGGTGCTTGCACATCCTGCAAGTGTTGACAGCATATCAGTCAGCGGCTGCCAGGAAGATCATGTAAGCATGGGTACAACAGCAGCAAGGCAGGCTGTGGAGATAGTCAGGAATAGTTGTCATGTTCTTGCAACAGAACTTGTTGCTGCTGTACAGGCGCACAGGTTTCTTGATCGCGGGTGTATGGGTGAAGGAACCGGAAAGACATTTGAAATGGTTTCCAGAGTATTTCCTCCCCTTGATAAGGACAGACAGTTTGTAGGAGATATTGAAGCTGTAGCCTGTT
>JAGLQD010000390.1 GCA_023136985.1 Candidatus Sabulitectum sp.
AGCTTGGATTCCGAACAAAGAATGAAACTGAAATCCCCACTGATTCGTGTATATCAAACCAAATCCCCGAATGATCTTACAGCAAGCCCTTGTGATTGACATAGTTGAACATTATCATTCTCATGTAAAGCGGGAACAAGACTCAAGACGACAAGAAACTGAACACTTATGAGGCCTACCTTTGTCAAGGGGTAACTCTTCCCCCTGCAGATTGTGATTCTGCTTTCTTGTATTCAGCATTGTATTCTGTCTTAGTTTCAAGTTCAGGTTCTGCACCAAACACTTATCGAGGATCAACGGTTCATTCTTGATGAACCGGAAAGGTTTCCCTTTCGTCCTAGAAAGCAGTATAGCCTGAAACGGGGAGCGTCTCGAGCGGTAGCACGAAAACTCATCGGTACCCTCATACCGCCCACTCAAATGTCGGGTTGAATGCGGGAGCATTCACCAGTTACTTCCTGGGTCGGGGGAGGAGCAGAACACTTTACCGAATACTACAACTGCGGGAGCAGAGCGACCATCTAATCAACTAATATGTCTGCCTGGAATGCGCTGAGATACCTTCATTCTGGTCTGGGCCAGATGCTCACAAGGCTTCTTAACGAGGGTTTTCATCCAGCTTTTTCCTTCGGTGACAGTTGTGAAATTGGCTTGACCGCCCCCTCCCTTAAGCACTTAAAAACTTATTCATATCAAACGGCTTCTTCCGCATGCTATCGCCGCGGGAGCGCTTAGTTTCTTGCAAGGTGGCTTGCCGCTTCAGCATGTAGTAGGCTGTTCTTCCAAGCTTGTGTGCGAGAATTGAGAGAGACTTGGCTTTGCCATGCTTCCTCTGGATTCTTGCTCTGTACTCCCTGCCTTCTGGATTTCCTTTCAGGAACATGACAGCAGCTTGCGAGAATGCCCATTTAAGATGAGCATTCCCGATTTTGCTGCCAGCTGTCCCATACCGCTTCCCTGCAGATTCTCTGGAGCATTTTACAAGTCTGCTGTACGAGGCGAATTCCTGTACCCTGGGAAAACGGTTGATATCACCTATCTCATAGAGAATTGTCATTGAGAGGATTTTGCCTATCCCATGGATCGTTCGAAGAAGATACATTGATTCAGAATCATGGAGATGGGTATTCTCAAGGATGTATGCTTCCATTGCTCTTATCTGAATTGAAAATTGATCAATCAGATTAAAGTCTGT
>JAGLQD010000391.1 GCA_023136985.1 Candidatus Sabulitectum sp.
AGCAAGAGTTATTGTTTTTGACATTGCAGGGGATGAAGACACTTTCCTTCTCGAGGTGGATGAAACAGACCGATACCAGTGGATTCTGGAAGAAGACGAGGAATTTGAGAGTTTTATCCTTGAAGACAAGGAAAACGATCTGTGGAGCGATCTTCTTGAAGATATTGATGAGCTCTCTTATGTGAACTGGGAAACCTGCCGGGTTTTTCCGCTGGAGATCAGAGGAGAAAAATGGGTCAGGATCGCTGTTGACTCTGATGTTGACTGTATAATGGCGATCATGCTTGTAGACGGAGACGATCTTGAATATGTGGATTACGATGACGATACCGATGGTAGCAATCCCGCCTTTTCAGGAATGGTTGAATCCGGTGACTACATCGTTGTTGTGAACACCTACAATGGGTCGGATGATGCAGAGTTCGTTATAGAAGTTCTTGAGCTTGATCCTGATGATATGGCTGTGGAAGTCGTTGAAGTGGACGAAATAAACGTCTGGTTCAGCGGGGAATTCCGTGAAGGAGCTATTGTTATGGATTACTGGCCGGATGTAGACGATTACTACGGCATCTTCTCAACGGAACAGGTGCTTGTTTTTGAGTTTGAAATTCATGACGAAGGCGAGTATGTCTTTGATGCAACCTGCTTTGATGATACCAAGATGGCCATTATAGACAATCAGGATGTTATGGTCGACTACAATGATGACGGTCCAGACGGACTGGACCCACAGCTTGTTCTTCGACTTACCCCGGGTTATTACAGTGCTTTGGTGGTTCCGTATAATGAAGCTTCTACAGAGTTTGTTGAATTCATGTACTATATGGAGACTCCCATGGATCGCCAGAGCAGAACAGTTCCTGTAGAGGATACTTTCCAGATGCACTCCAATGTGTACACAAGTATGATGTTCGAATCTGGAAATACATATGAGATATTTGCAGAGAGTGATATAGATCTGACCCTTACAGTGGTTGACAGAGCCGGTGAAGAGTTCTTCAGTGATGATGACGGCGGAGACTTCAACCCTTATCTCGAGATCGAGTGCACCAGGGCAAATTCAGGAGAATGGGAAATAGATCTGGAATCATACTCTTCAGGTGGAGTGAATGGAGAGGTCTACTTCGTAGTAAGACAGGTGAGCAGGGACAGAAGAGTCGACAATGCTCTGATAGAATTTTAGTTACGTTTTTTCAGCAAAGGCTCAGTGTTAATTCACTGGGCCTTTACTGTTTACAGGTCAATGATCTCGCCGTGATGAAGAAAAACAAGTCTGGCTTTTACTTCCTTTCCAGTAATACTCTTTAATACTTCTGCATAGAGCATTTGTTTTTCCCGGTAATCTTCAGCTTTCTTTTTTGGGTCTTCTTTATCTGTTTTGTAGTCTACTATTTCATAGATCCCGTTTCTCAACAGAAGCAGGTCAATGTAGTACTGCTTCCCTTCTGTGAGAATAGGATATTCTCTGCCGACTATAGTGGCTTCTTCCAGGTTAAATATCTCAAAGAACCTCCTTGCAAGTGAAATGGCATCGCTTGGGAATTCCAGTGCGTGGTGAAGCTGCTCACTGTTCTTCTTCAACCATAGCTCGGGCTCACCGAAGTCTATGAATTCCAGAATTGCATGAACTTCGGTACCGATACGCATCTGCTTTTCTCTACCAGGCTGAAAAAGCGGCAGATCCTCGGGGTAGAGCAGGTTGAAATGATCAGATGTACTGTGGTGAACCCGAGTGGGTATTTTCTTACCCGACACATCATGGTTTGCAAGCTCGGGGGATACTGCTTCTTCTTTAAAAAATCCAGCAGCAGCAGACAGAGCATTGTTCAGAATAATTGCCGGTGAATTGGCTTTGGTCTTTTCCGGTATGAAAATGTCAAGTTTAACCCTCGGTCTGGTAACTGCCACATACAGGAGTCTGCGGTACTCTGCACGACTTCTTGCTTTTTCCCTTGCCTGAAGATCGCTGTAATTTGCAGTGAGTCCTCCTGCCATCCTGATACCTGCGGTGAGCTCCCTGGGATTGGCAAGAACCGGAGGCGCTGTGTT
>JAGLQD010000392.1 GCA_023136985.1 Candidatus Sabulitectum sp.
CGGACCCGGCAGGAAGAGAACTCCAGCTGAAGCTGAACCCTGTCAGAGCAAGCGTAGCAAGTATCGCAGTCAGTGTCATTCAAACCTTTCGAGAATCGGGAAGGGAAAACCCCTCCGGTTTATTCAGCTACTCTAAAATGCGAATCCAAGACTGGCACGGTGAACCATTTCCAGTCTGTTGAAATCCTGATACGCGTAATCAAGAGTCAGAGCTTTCTCGCCCATAGGTACGCGGAAACCGGCACCGGCTGAAAGACCCTCTTCATCTGTATTGACGCGATATCCGCCCCTGAGGGCGATCATATTGTTGTACCAGTACTCGGCACCGATGTTTACCTGCTCTACATTGTCTGCAGGGTGTACTCCATCAACCTCAACAGTTACCTGATGAGGTCCCTGGTCTACAACATCCATTGCAAGACCAATTCTGAAGTTCATCGGCATTGCGTAGGGTTCGTACGAGGAAGTTGAGTCTGATCCGCTGTACCAGTCCTGTGCCTCACCACTGGGGGTAAGCTCAGGGCCGAAGTTCTGGATAGACATTCCAATACGAAGTGTTTTGAAACCTGTATCGTAGAGTGTACCAAGATCGATGGCTACACCACCTGCTGATACATCATCCCAGGCCTCGCGGACATACTTTGCAGTAAGCCCGGCACTGAATCTGTCGGTAAGCATCCTTCCGAAAGAAAGACCAACTACCATGTCTGAACATGTGAAGGTCTCGTCTCCGTTTGGATTCTCAACAGTTGTGCGGTACATATCGCCACTTGTAAGCAGACCGAACTGCAGAGCAACAGTACCAACACCGGCAAACTCATGTGTAACAATGCCGGAGCCGTAAAGTATATCGGCATAAAGCTGAGTACCGGAGAACTGAAACTGAGTTCCTGGAACTCTTACAAGAGCACCTGGATTCCAGTAAGCAGCACTCGGGTCATCAGCAGTTGCCACAAAGGCGCCACCCATAGCAACTCCACGGGCACCGATGCCTATTTTGAGGAACTGGGCACCTGAGGTTCCCGTTTTTGCAAAAGCAGCCTCTGCAATGGCAGGGAACAGCAGGAAGGCAACCAGTGCAGTTGCAAGTATCATGCTTGTTCGCTTCATGGTTTCCTCCCTTCCTATTTAATGATTGCGAATTTGTCTATGACAAAATCGTCTGCGGTTTCTACTCTGTAAACATAGAGACCTGTTACTACATCCTGGTCATTCCTGGATACGAGATCCCAGTACTCTGTACCGATCTCACCAGTGTAATCACGATGCTCAAGGGTAATTACATGATCTCCTGAAAGTGTGAAAATATGTATATCACACATGCTTGGAAGATTCACAAATGCAATTTTGTTGAAGTAGGTTGTTTCCCAGGCTGCACTGATCTTGTAGGGGTTGGGAACTACTCTAACATTATTTACCCAGTCTGAATCAGTATCCCAGTTGGGTGTAACTGCAACAGGGGTTCCCTCTATAGTCTGCTTGTAATTACTTTTGGTGCTCTCGATAAGGGTCACAGCATCAAATGCGGTTACTACATAGTAATAGGGGAATCCGTTACGGGCAGTATTGTCCGTGTACTCGTGTACTCCGGGCTCGGTAATTGTTGAAACAAGCTCAAAGTTACCAGGCTCGAAATCGGCACGGTAAACACAGTATCCACCGAATGGAGAGTATGCCTCTGCATTGGCACCCCACTCAAGGTGAACAGCGTTATCCTGTGCCTCGTAGAAAAGGATCGGTGTTGGAGGAAGAGCAGGTACGCCCCATCCGCCGTCAAGGTAGTAAGCACTGAGAAGCTCATCAGCAGCAACTCTTGCACCTTCAAGACCAAGACCAACGATCCATCCACCGATAACAAACAGACTGTCATCGTCTGCAAGGGTCACAGGACCCATTGAGGGAAGGAATCTGTAATCAAAGGTGGGGTAGCCGAGAGCCAGAGGGTTCTCGTACACGAAAGGCCATGGGCCGGGGTTTGGAGTGGTTCTGGCTTCAGGTGTATTTTCGTTTCCAACCCAGTCCTCAAGATAGAGAGGTCCACTGTACTGACCGCTCTCATCCGGGAACTGTCCCCACATGTAATCGTATTTCTCGATGTCTGTGCCGGGATCACTTTCCCAGTTCCACCATGCGTGGCTGAGAGGGATAGGAACACCGTAAACATCGATAGGACGCTCGGTGGTACCGTCTGCCTTCACAACCCAGAGATCAAGAAGACGCCAGGCAATGAATCCCACTGCAGGACTATCAAGATCCTGCTCGCCACTGTCATCAACGGAGCTACCGGCACCATCACTGTCCCACATGAAGCTCATGCTTCTTGGAACAACAGCGAATGTGGTGTCGCCCACAACATGCTGCCAGAAGTTCTCCGGGCGGTTGCCCGCTGTGAACATATCCATGCTGGTTCCAGTGTTCATAGGATAAAGGGTGTCTCCGCTGATTTCATCAACCTTGAAAAGAATAGTGTAACCATCGGCTACACCGTCACCGTTAACATCGTTATCCGCAATGTTGTCTGAAACCACATAGTTGTAGTAGTACCAGATGTTGTTGGGATCATCAGCACCAAGTGGGCTGTCAGGGTTCTGCTGATAGGTGTAGATATCCTGATCAACAGCCTTCACACCATCCTGGAAGATGTAGTCGAAGTCATCGATATTCGGATCGCCGCGAAGCCAGATAGCATGACCGTCGTAGTAGACCATGTCTTCAACATGAGCTTCTACTGGATCTGCTGTGGCCACATCGCAATCACCGCGAATTGAGACGACAAAACCTTCAAGGTCGGCACCGCTGCCGTATTCACTGTGGTGAGTTACTACGAATTTGTTAGCTATGAAGTTGTTATAGCCGGGTGTTCCCCATCCGTAATTCTCTTCCCATACCATCATGCCGTAAGGGTCTGAGTTTCTGGAAAGCTCCCAGTCATCGTAACCGTACTGTGTCTGCTCAAGAGCAGTAGGACCGGGAACGAGTTTCTCCATTGGGTAGCCTTCGCTTGCCCAGAGTTCCCAGTCTCCATAGTCGGAACAACTTGCCCATTTACCCATACTGTCGGGCCAACTGCCGGTAATTTCACCAGCACATGAGGTCCAGAAGTTACCTGCCCAGAGGTAACTGCTGCCGGAACCGCCGGGCCATTCCATTGAAGGGTAATCACCGTTCGGATCTCCAAACCTGCCGAGATTCAGGAAAGCACTCCAGACATTACTCAGGTTGTGCAGTCCCCAGACCAAACTTGGTCTGGCATCTGTGCTCTCTGGCAGGGAAACCTCTCGAAGCTCTCTTGCGAGGCCCGTGCCAACAAACACGAAGAGTGCAAGCACGGCGAGTGCAAGGAACCCGCGACTTCGCCTGGTATTCCTCATACTCACTTCCACCTCCTGTCTTTTTCCAAACCAGCCATTATTAGCCGTTCGGATCCTTTTTGTATTGTGTGTCATACCCATATGCCACACCCTAATTAGATAACTCAAAGTTGTAACCCACCGAAGTCCACACACCAACGGCAACGCCGTTGTTCCGTGCAGGCGACCAGCGTGTATCCCACGCAGCCGACATGGCAGCCTGGTCGAGGCTTCCCACTCCGCTTGAGTTGTAAAGCTGAACATCTGCCACAGTGCCGTCAGGCTTCACATAGATCCATACAGTAACACTACCCTCAACTCCAGCCAGGCTGGCAAGTTCAGGATATGCAGGAGCAGGCCTGTAGGTGCAAACCGGGAATACCTCCGCAGCCATAAACCGCGGTGGACCCATTTCGTCTGATTGCCCCATATCGGCCAGCTCATCACTCTGATCTATGGTCAGGGCTTCATCAAGCCCCTCTGTGTCGTCGCTGAGAGACAGCGTAATGTCCAGTTCTTCAATTATTTCTTCCGTTTCATCCTGCAGTTCTTCCTGCTCTTATTCTACTTCTTCCTCCTCCTCTTC
>JAGLQD010000393.1 GCA_023136985.1 Candidatus Sabulitectum sp.
CCGATCACAGTTCCGGAACCCACTTTTATGTCACCGAATATTTTTGCCCCTGGGCCTATCCATACATTGCTTCCAAGCTTCGGAACAAGCTGCCCGGCAGCTTCGCCGGCATTGGTTCCAATGTTAACTCCCTGATGTATGTCACACCACATACCCACTCTGGCTTCGCCGTTAACAACAATGTTGCCGGAATGGTTAATGCGCAGACCCGGGCCAAAAACATCAGGGGGAATATCGAGCCCCAGCTTAATCCCCAGTTTGTACTTCCTCGAACTGTAATATTTCTGAAGCAATCTGTTCAATATGCCTTTTGAAGCATTCCTGTAGTATTCAACTTTCCGGAGCAGGATCTGAAATTTCCATACATCATCTCTGCTTCCCGGACGACTTCGATCAATTCCCAGCGCAAATTTGTCAGCGGCAAGAAAGAATTTGAGTTCATTCTTCGATCCTATCAAATCTGATATCCTCCATTTCCAGCAATACCCATTTCCATTAGAACAACGATCTGTCCACCCATCCCTGGTCAGATCAGATCAGGAAATTTCTAACAATTCGAACAAATTCATCCGGTTTCTCCATGTGTACGGAATGGGCAGCATGCTCTACAGTGGAAACAACAATCCCCGGGATTCTATTTAACACCCGAGCATTTTCATCCGGAGAGAAAAGAATATCTTCTCTGCCGAAAACAGCCAGTGTTTTTGAGGTGATGTTCTTCAACTCTTCCTGACAATTGAAAGCTTCGATTGCCTTGACCTGATCTCCAAAAGCATTTACCGTTTGAGGATACGGGTATTCAACAGCAGATCTTACAGCATTCTGCAGAGCACCGATATCGTTAAAAAAACCTTCCGAGAATATCCAGTAGAAGATGTTTCTGAACCATTGGTCAAGAGCCATTCCATTCTGAAGATAGCTGTACCAGTCAGAGAAAAGGGCTGTATTCCGAGGTGAGCAGAAGACGGAAGTACTCTCCAGTATCAATTTCGACACGCGTTCAGGGTATCGAATTGCACAGTCCAGAGCAGCAAAGCCGCCCATTGAATGACCAAGGATGTTCGCAGAAGAAAATCCCAGATAGCTGAGAAGCGCCATACAATCGTCAGCAATAGCTTTAATACTGATCTCAACATCCTGAGGCTCTGTCCTGCCAACGCCTCTGTTGTCCGGCAGAATCACCTGATAGTAACTCGCCAGCTCTTCCACAACAGGCAGCCAGCTTTGTGAATCGCTGGCAAGACCGGCAATCAGCAAAAGAGGCTCACCGCTGCCATGAACTTCGTAGTACAAATTCACGCCATTAACTGAAAAACTGGCCATTCCACCCCCTATGAAAGTGCTAAATCCGGAAGAGAACCCTTTCGTCATTAAACATTCTAAGAGTAACAAAGATAAGAAGAGCAGAAACAACCAGACTGGTCGCAAGAGAGAAGATGACATTACTCCACAGAGCATTCTGCATGAAAATATCCTTGAGGACCACAAGAGAGTTAAAAACAGGAGCCATCCTCATCCACTCCGGTGGAACATCGCCTGTCTGCATAGTGGTCACACCCATTACCATAACTGCAATGTACACAGGCATTATCATTCCCTGACCTTCCTTCACATTGCGGGCAAAAGTAGAAACAACAAGAACCAGACTGGAGATAAGTATTGCAAGAGGAATAACGATAATGGAGAACTGTAGTATCGCAGTTGTACCCATTGTGTATTCAGAAATAGAAGCACCCGAGTCACCTACCATGTCTATGAGATAGCGTGACGCTATTTTCAAGCCGATGGCGGAACTAACAGCTCCAACAATAGCCGCCACCATCACCGAGATCATCTTGCCCAGTACAATTGACAGTCTGCTTACCTGATTCACAAGCAGCATTGCCAGTGTACCCCTTTCCTTCTCTCCTGCCACACTGTCCAGACCCACTTTCATGGAATTTGCGAACAGGTATATCACAATAAAGAAAGGCATCATAACGCCAATCAATTTACCCATCACGCTGCCTTCTTCAGCAAGGTCAGAAATTTCGTCTGCAGCAAGGAACTTGTTGATCGTGTATGCTTTAAGCATATCTTCCGACATACCCATCTCAAGAATTCTCAGTCTTACTATTGCATCATTAACCGCAGAAAAAGAACTGCGAACCTGGTCAAAAGCATAATTAGAGTAGTCGCCGGTGGAGTTGTAAAAAATGGAAAAGTTCAACACTGTGTTGTCCAGAATGTCACCATTCATATCACCGGGCATCACAATGAGCAGTTCAATGTCCTTATCGATCACCCTCTGTTTCAGACTGTCAATTTGTTCCAGATCCGATGTCTCAATGTGAGCATTAAGCATTGAAAGAGACTCCAGAAACAAGTCACTTACTTCCCCTCCACCCTGACCCTGGCAAACTGTGATCCTGGATGAGTAAGAGTTTATTTCAGCCATTCTTGTTTTATTGGCTTTGCCCATGAACGAATACATAAGCGGAAGCATCACAAGAGGCAGCACAACCAGCATGAACAGAAGGCGTCTGTCTGTGAACATTCTTCTCATCTCTTTACGCATGATGATAACGCTGTCTCTAAACATGTTCACCTCCAACGGTGGAGTCAGGCATGATGTAACTGAAAAATACATCCTCAAGATTATCCCAGTCACTGCCCTGAATGATACCGCTCAGAGTACCCTCCTCTTTCAATTCTCCCTCCACCAGAATTCCAAACCGGTCACAGAGCTTCTCTGCTATGGTCATATTGTGAGTGGAAAGTATTACGATCTTGCCTGATTCAGCACGACTAACAAGAAAATCCGTAACCGACTTGGAAGTAACAATATCAAGCCCGTTTGTAGGCTCGTCGAAAATAATCACATCCGGGTCGTGAATAAGACTGATGGCTACCGCAGTTTTCTGTTTCATCCCTGACGAAAGTTCATCTATCTTCTTGTGAATAAAGTCAGTCATTTTAAGATCTACGAACAACTTTTCTTTTCTCTGCTCGATCTCACTGTCCTGCATTTTGTTCAACCTGCCAAACCAGTTCATCATGTAGTCCGGAGAAAAATAACCGTCAAGCTTCATATCCGAGGTCAGGAACCCAATTTTAGACCGAAACATCTGTCCGTGGTCAAGCACATTGAACTGGTCGATCCAGGCATTGCCTGAGGTTGGTTTTATCAGAGTGGAAAGGCATCTGAGTGTGGTGGTTTTTCCAGCTCCGTTGGGCCCGAGAAGACCGTATATCTCGCCGGGTTTACACTGGAACGAGAGGTTCTTCACTGCCTGAACCGTTTTGGCGTTTTTTCCCCGCCCGCTATGGAATTCCTTAGAAAGATTCTCTACTCTCAGCAAAGCAAGTCCTCCAATCTGCTAAAAAAGCCTGGCTGCATATAATGTAATCTCTGCTGATAATATGAAAACAAAGGCGATTCAGCAAATTCATCATGATTCTACCGGTAGCGAGCCTTATGAATATTGTAAACTTTCTCCAGAAAGCTGGCTCTCAAGACAGGGTCGTGCAGTTTCTCCCCCTCCTCCACTGGCAGAGAAGGAAATCTTTCAATAAATGCCTTTGCGAAAAGACCTTCACCGCTTCTCTCCAGCCTGGACTCAACATGGAGCAATGCACTGTTCATTGCACAACTGGGAGACCTTGCCTTAAATACAAAACCGCACAGCTTAAGCTCTGACAGCTCACTGAGTTTCTTCTCTATCCACTCTTCCATAATCCAGGTCATGTCTCTCCGGGATTCAAGGGTTATCATTCGTATGCTGCCATCTGTCTGAAAAAGATCCATGGGCTCTCGGGGAACCGGCATTCCCGATTCAGTTTCCGGGCATACCGGAATAAAAGATACTGCTTTGCCCAGTTCAAACTTCACAATGGAATTTAGCTTGATCTCACCGTTGTATCGAACATTTTCGCCAAGAAGGCAGGAACTGACCCCCACCTGTGGTTTGCTTTCTGGATCACTGTTCCTGTTTATGAAGTCTCCTTCTGATCATGCCTGAAGAAGCTTAAGACCAGAGAGAATTGCAATTCCAGAAGCTTCGTTAACCTGAGGTTCACTGGCGTTGCATTGAACTCTGTACTTAATAAGCTGATCATTTTCCACTTGAAAACGGGTGAGTATGAAACTACCTTCCAGGTTGGAGGCCTTCTCTCTACTGGCTTTGTACTCTCTTACGACCTCACCGCCGGGATCTGCCAAACTGTATTCATGAGAATCCGGCATTCCGTTGATCCTGCAACCCATGAATGTGGTAAGAGG
>JAGLQD010000394.1 GCA_023136985.1 Candidatus Sabulitectum sp.
CCCCTTCCATAAGGATGGATCCATCAGCCAGAGCCCACTTCCCTGCTGGAACAGGAGATGTCGCTGCACAGATACTGACGCCGGATGACTCGTCAACCGATACTGCTTTTTCCAGAGGTTCCGAAAGACTGTCTATCTCTCTGTCTATCTCACCGCAGCAGCTGCAGAACCAGAAGGCAAGGGCTCCTCTGGTGTAGAATCGAGCTGTCCACTTATGTTCATTGTTACTGCAATCCATATTCCAACACCACCTGATACTCTAGAATTTATTTATAACAAAACCCGATACCTGGAAAGACAATACTCTACAGAGCCGTAAGCGTAACCCTTAGTATAATCAATCCATTTCTGTTCTGAATAAATATTTTTCGCTTCTGCTGATCTTTCTTCCGTGGATCAATACTGCGGTGGGTCTGCAAGTGGCATCAACAGCCTCAACATCACCTACTTCTTCTCCCGGCAGTTTCCAATCTTCAGCACATCAGCAATATTGGCAGCAGGATCAATCACAGGCTCGATCTCGCCATTTCCGCAGGAGAGAAGAGTTGTTACCCCTGGGCCATGACCTGAATTCCTGCAGTCACTGTGAATAACGATTCCTATGGTTACTGCACCTTTGCGGTGCGCCCTGCCAAAACGGTTGTCCTGATCCATCAGGGCAACGAAATCACCAAAACGCATCTTGTCCATTTTGTTTTCAATTACCGTTTTCCAGTCACTGGTCATTATGTCATAGTCACCAATGGATGTATTCGTGGCTCCGATGCCGGATCCCATGCATTCTGATGGAATTTTTGCTGCAACCGGAACTATCAGTTTCCCAGTTTTCCTCTCTGCTCTTATGCCCATTTTCTTCAACAGTGACGGAGCAAGGTTTACTATGCGTATCTCCGGATGGGTGGTTATTTCGAGACCCATTCCTACTGCCACAAGACGAATGGTGTCTTCGTAAGAGAGTTTCTCTTTAGTCTTTTTATCAAAATCAATTATCAGATGTTCGCTGCCACCGTGATGCCCAAGCACAACACCTCTGGCTCCTTTAGCCTTACCGCTTGTAACAACTGCCTCGTTTCCGGCACATGCGAGTATCTGGAAAGATTGATTCGGATTCTCGTTCCTCTTGTCGCCCCACTTGCAACTGACACCGGGCTCAATATGATCTCCCACCCAGCCGTAAACAGAATCCCCAGCTTGGATATTGAGGGTAATTCCACCTATTCCAGGTAGCTGAAACGGCTTGCCAAGATGATCCACATTCAGCCTGTTTCCTGCAAAGGGGTGTCCGGGCTTGCACTCCAGTGAGAACTGCACAAGCCTCTTTTCATTTGTTTTAAGCATTGATCGGTTCCTTTCTGCAACCCTGCAGGCATTCATCTGTACTATTTCAGATCAGGTTCATCGCTGTTAAATCAGTTGACTGTCACAATTTCATCATCAGCTATATGACCCCATGTTTTGCTACGTTCGATTATATGAAAACTCCGACAGCCCCAAGGGGCGGGGAATTAGACCCTCCTCAGATTAAACCTCCTTTAGATAAATATTTCTTGAATAGTCATACCTTTCTTCATTCATCGGTGTCAAGTGCCCGAGCTCCCTCCCCCTGGTGTTCTCACATACTTTCATTTTTCTGCAGCAATCAAGCAGGAACCATTCATCAACCTTGACAAAGCTTGTATTAGTTTGTAAAGTTATTATTACTTTATAAATCATATTCCTTGGGAGGTACTTTACAATTATGGGGATTCATAACATATGGCAAGAATACGGTTTCTCTAGAAACCCCTACCACACTGTCCACCTTGGTGTCTCAGAGGATGATTCCAAGCTGTATGTGAACAGGGAATTGCTTGAAGGTCAGCTGGGCAGTTTTCTCCTCAGTGAAGATAGAGGAGCCATATTTGTTGAAGGTCCTGTAGGTGTTGGAAAAACCTCCTTTGTGAATCAGACCCAGTATCTGATCATGAAACAGCATAATTCAGCAATTCTTCCTGCACAGAGAGTAGTCGAGGTTCAGAACAAAAGCACTGCTACGGATATTCTGTTCTCTATTCTTGGTGGAGTTTTAAGATCACTTGCAGCGTTATCGCCTGACTGTGTTAAGAAAAAAAGATATGCCGAAGTTGAAACATACCTGCGCAAAACCCACATTATCAGCTGGAACGCCTCTGCTGGTATTGCAGGCTTCGGTGGAGGCGTGAGCAGAACAAAAACCCCCACGGAGCCAGTTACGGTTCCCCTGCAGACAATCCAGAGTCTTTTTGAAGAAACTACCCGCATGGCT
>JAGLQD010000395.1 GCA_023136985.1 Candidatus Sabulitectum sp.
ATACCTACCCCATCCAGCACAAGCACAACTGCTTTTTTCAAATCAACCTCCTCTTCATGCTGAACATAAGAACCTTTTCCTGCAAGCGGAATAGAGGGGCTCCTATTTGTGGTCAAGTTCGCTTCTTTGTATAGTCTTTAAATGCAATGACACTTTTGGTAAACATCCGGAGGCAAAGAGGTTTGAGATGAAATATGAGGATGGAAGAGCCTACGACGAAGAGAAGGCCGGCAATATTTACTACCGGATGTGGTTCGAGATGGTTGAACACTACCTCGACCGATTTCTTCCGGAAAAAGGAAAAGTTCTTGATGCCGGCGGGGGCACAGGTGAGTTTACAATCCGTGCCGCCAATCTCCGGTCGGAACTTTCAGTCATAAATTTTGATCTGTCTCATGGTATGCTGGAAACTGCAAGGGAAAAGATCCTTCAAGCCGGTATGGAATCAAGAGTCAGCAATCAGCAGGGTGACATCATGAACATGCCTTTTGACAGTGGAGCATTTGATTATGTCATGTGTCTGGGTGATGCCTTCAGTTTCTGCACCGACTTCCAGAAAGCATTCTCGGAGCTTGCCAGAGTTACCGGGGAGAAAGGGCTGTTTCATCTTTCTGTAAACTCTTTCTGGGGCAATTTTGCAGCCATGATCGGTAAAGGACCTGATCTGGGATTCACTTACGAAGATGTAATGAACTACTTTGAAACAAGGATCATCCAGCAGAAAGGTGTTTCCACTCATTGCAGAAGCTTCACATTTCAGGAATTGAAAGAAATGGGGGAGAGGAACGGGCTGAAAATAGTCAAAGCCTTTTCAGCTCCGGTACTTGCAGGCCACAAAGACTGGCTGAATGATGCAGACAAGTATGAACAGATCCTTGCGTTGCAGTACAAGTTTTGTGAGCAGCAGAATCTTCTGGATCACGGAAACCATCTGAACATTATTTACAGTCGATAGCTTTTCTTATGGTCTACCAGAGAGTTCGTACGTGTTCGTATTTCATTTCCTGCATTCCACATCTCTTCACTCAGCGGGGAGACTATGTCTTCCTCAAATACCAGTGCTTCAGACAATTTTCCCGGAGTTGGTTTGCTGGAAGAATAAGGAATAACTTCTACCAGCGGTTTACCTCTCTTCGTTATAACCACAGACTCTTTTGTTTTCGCAATCCGCCCAAGTATCTGAAGAGCATGGGCCTTGAACTCAGTTATCGCAATAGTTTCCAAATTGTTCACCTCCATCTCATCCTGATATGGTCTTTTCAAATGGTCACAGCAAGTGTTCTCTGAAGCTTTCCTGGCCAAGCAGGGCCTGCATATCCACTTGCTGCTTTTGTTACCGGTATAACCTGGAGTTCATTTTGACTCAATAAGAACGGTATCATACCAGAGGCGGTATTCTGTTCCCTTGAACATCTTCCTGCTTTCCTCAGGCAGGTTCTTATACCTGTAATTTTGTGATTTCGGTGCGTTCTGTCCGGCATACCTGCGGTGCAATACCTGTCTTCCTGCAAGGGTGAAGAAACTCTCTGCCGGTGTACCGTTCTGCCAACTCCAGAACACAGCAAGACATTTACCGTAGTTGATGTCTCCAATTGTCAGGTTTACAACACTGGCGGAATACTCATCACACTCTCCAGTTGAATAGGTTGATGGAAACAGCTCTTCACCTTCTTTGAAAAAGCGAGTATGTGGATAAGCTTCATCTGCATTGGTCATCATTACCCAGTCAAACCCGTTCTCTGTTCGAGTAAAGTACTGAAGAACATTTGGGATATGTGGTTCGCAGTCTGAATGCTCAATCAAGACTTCAAAGCATGCTCTGCCGAGGATCTCCACTTTTCTTACCACCTGAGTATGCGCAGTTTGTGTAAGAATGCCGCCGGGATAGTCAAAGAATCGGCAGGTTTCTTCAAAACCCTCCTTCAGGGTGGTGCCGAAGTAGAGCCCCGGTCCGGTTGTCTGTACTGTCATTGTCTTTTTCGGGAGTTCCTTAACTTTGATAACTGGCACTGTATTCACCGGTTCCGGAGTTATTCCTGTTCTTGACATGCTCAAAACCTCTTTCCTCATTTTGATGCGACTTTCCCACAGGCGACGTTTTACCGTACCAAGCGGGATACCCAGCCGTGTGGCAACCTGTTTTTGAGAATAGCTGGAGAGATAGGTCAGACGGGAGGTTTCCCGCAGCTTTGAAGACAACCGTGAAAGAGCCAGTAGAGCCAGCTCTGTCTTCAAAGAGATATCGTCGTTACTTAGTGCCGGGCTCTGAACTGAATCCTCTGTTAACTGCACAAATTTTGGTTCACGGAGCAATCTGTTACGGGCGATATTCCTGGCTATCAGCCTTACCCATCCGCCAAAATTGTACGGTTCTTTCAGGGTGGAGAGTTTCAGAAAGCTTCTTAACAGCGCCTCCTGAACAACATCCTCGGCATCATGACTGTTGCCTGTGAGCCCGATGAGTTCAATGAGTATTCCAGCTCTGCACCGTTTTGCAAGTTCATTGAAAGCAGACAGATCACCGGCCTGTGCCGCTGCTACAAGTTCTCTTTCCGACTTGATCTCAGTTCTGGTCATAAATTCCTCCATGCTATACTC
>JAGLQD010000396.1 GCA_023136985.1 Candidatus Sabulitectum sp.
TTGGCAATTTCTGAAGCTTGAATATTCAATGGCCCGATCTGGAGCCATCTGCCTGCGGGACCTTCTCCAAAAAAAATCGTCAGCAGGAGAAGAACAAAAGAAATACCATACAGGAACGGTGCCGACTCCTCCAGGAATCTCAAAGGAAATACCGAAGCTCCCATGAAAAAAACAACTCCAGCCAGCACGAAGAACAGCTGATGAATAAAAAGATTCTTCTGAGATCCCGAAGCTGAATAGACATTCAGCAGTCCGATAACAAGAAGAAGGAACAAGGATACAACAAACAGCCAGTCTACCCTCTCATTCTGCCTCATGGGAAATCTCCAGTATCTTCATGATGATCTCTGCGGCCACCGGCCCGGCTACAGCTCCACCGTGACCGCCATTTTCTATGATAACAGCAAAGGCTATCGGTATCGGCTCTTCTATGTACCCGTTAACCCATGCGTGGTCTTCATTGGGTCCGTTCTCTGCTGTACCGGATTTCGCGAAGACCTGCACAGGAAGAGATCCCATTGAGCTGTGCAGAGTACCGCTATTTGATTCAACAACCAGCCTCATGCCCTCCCTGACAATTCTGTAGGTTTCCTCAGATGTGTTTGTCTCCCAGGTTGCATCTGAGAATGGCTCGTTCTTCAATACTGTCAGCGGTGGAAGTTCCCCACCGGAAGCTATCAATGCTGCAGTAACAGCAATTTGAAGTGGTGTAGCAAGCACCTCGCCCTGACCGATGGAAGCGATCATCAGATTGCCAAGCCCCCATCCCCCCTGACCGAACAGATCGTTCAACAGTTCTCTGGTGGGCAGCGCACCTGAAGCTTCTCCTGGCAGAATTCCTGTCACAGGTGCTCCCATTCCGTATCCATGTGCAAATTCCGCCATTTCATCCATATCCCCCAGCATGCTTGTTCTGTAAAAATAGGTATCGCATGACTGGGCCAGTGCTCCTGTGATGTTAAGCCTTCCGTGGGTACCCCAGCACCTGAAGTCACTTCCAGCAAAATGGAATGTGCGGTAGCATGGATCCGGCATTGTGTTCTCATCCACAATTCCGGATTCAAGCAGCCATGCAGCAGAAACTATCTTGAATGTGGAGCCCGGGGGATATGCGGTAGCCCACGCCCTGTTCAGAAGAGGTTTTCCGGGATCATTGATTATGCCGTTCCAGGATTCAGACGAAATGCCTCCAATGAACAGATTGGTATCATAGCCTGGAACAGAGGACAAAGCTAGAATTTCCCCGGTTCTGTAGTTGATGATCACCGCTGCTCCAGGGTGACCTGTTTCTGCGATCAGAGAGTCGGCTGCAAGTTGAATTCTGCTGTCCAATGTGAGCTCTATGTCCTCTCCTGGATCAGGCTCCACATCCCCCCCCTGAAATCTCTCAACAACTCTTCCATGCGCGTCAACAACCTCACGGATAACACCATGTTCTCCAGAAAGTCTATTGTTAAGAATTCTCTCAAGCCCGGTTCTACCGGAAAGTTCACCCTCAAAAATACGGGTGCTGTCCGCAAGACCAACATACCCCACCATGTGACAGAAAGAGATTCCAAGTGGATACCTTCTTCTGGGAAGAACATCAACCGACACTCCTCCAAGACGATAAAGATTATCTGCGATCTGTCCTGCCTCTTCAACTCGCAGCCCACTGCTTATCTGTGTAGACCTGTATGGGTTCAAATCTGCAGCTGCCAGTCTTCTCTCAAGTTCATCCGGATCCAAACGAAGAAGGCTTCCAAGAAGCTCGGCATTCACAGAGTCAAACTCTACACTGACCAGTGAAACTGTAAACGCAGGCAGGTTGTCTGCCAGTACAACCCCATTCCTGTCTCGAATAATTCCCCTTGGAGCAGGAAGCACAACAGATCGGATATGATTCCTGGATGAAAGCTCCCGGTAATAATCACCTTTAAGGATCTGAAGTTCAACCAGTTTGCCCGCAAGAAGAAGAAAAACAATGGTGATTATTATCAATAGTGAACGATACGGCTTTTCGCTGAAAGAAAAAAACGATCTCATATGGTTTCTCTGCTTCGTTTTCCCGCCAGGAGGGAAATGCCCAGATAAACCAGAAGCGGAAAGAGAATTCTCGGTACGATCATAAAAGTGAAAACACTGAATCCGCTACCCACAGGTCTTGCTGCCATGAAAATAAAAAACAGATCAGAGAATATCGATGCCATTAGAGCATTCATCAAGAAAGTCATTTCATGTGCCCCGGTGGTTATCTGCAGTATTCTTCCAGACAGAGCAATCCCGGAAAGCATGGCAAGCGAGCTTACACCGGGAGGTTGATGAAGAAGAATATCTATGACAAAACCGCTCCAGAATGCACCTTCCAGCGACCAGTAATCCGAATCGGAGAGAGAAAGGTACACAAGAACCGGAACAAGAACAGCTGGAGCAACTACAACCCTTCCCAGTGTCACTTCAAGAAGAAACTGCACTGCTATAACCACTGCAACAATCACCCATCCCCGAAAATGGTTCTTCATTCCGGATGATCCTCGGAGATCAGGATCAAAACCTCGTCAACCCTCTCGAAATCAACTGCGGGACTCACTGCAAGAGAAAGATCCAGCCCTCTGCCTCCCTCTGATATGTCCACAACTCTACCCACAACCAGTCCTTCAGGATAAACCCCTCCAAACCTGCTGGTAAGAACGATCTCACCTACTTCGGGATCCGCCGAGCTGTCTACATACTGAAGTCGGAGTCTTCCGCCTGATTCTGAGCCAAGAATACCAAGAGAACCTGTATTCGCCGTGATGCAGCTCACATGAATCGCAGGGCTTGTGATAGGGACAATTGTAGAGCTGCCTGATTCAACAGCGGTAATTATACCTACAAGGCCGCTGCTGCTTATGCAGACAGCTCCGCTGTAAACACCATGATCGGATCCCCTGTCTATCACAAGGTCTCCCCTGATCAGCCCCTCTGACCGGTACATTACCCTTCCAACCATTGCTGTAACATCAGGTATCCTGATGTAATTCAACATTGAACGGTACAACCTGCTTTTGGCCGCCATCTCTCTCAGCTCCGCGTTCTCAAGCATTAATTTTACCGACAGGGAAAGATAATCAGAGTTCGCAGTGTCGCTTTCTGAAAAGAACATAGATGCGAATTTTGATCCCAGAATAGATCCGCCAACACCGAGAACAGACGGACCCAGGAACAAAAGAACAACTGCTGCTGCAATGTTCCATACCAGTCTTACATCACGGTTTCTCATATCAGTTGATCAGCAGTTTGCGATACCTGTAAAGATCGGAAAGAATGATACCTGCCCCGAGCACGGTACAAGACAGAGGGTTGTCTGCTATTCTAATGGGAAGGCCTGTCTCCCTGGTAAGAAGAACATCAAGACCGCGAAGAAGCGCACCGCCCCCTGTAAGAACTATTCCACGGTTAACAATGTCTCTGCCCAACTCTGGAGGAGTTCTCTCCAGGCCTTGCTGTACCGCCTGTACAATTGCGTTAACTGGTTGCTGAAGTGCCGATCGTATCTGGCTTGCCTTTACTACTGTTGTCTTGGGGACACCGTATGTAGCATCCATTCCACTGACCTCTTCTTCCCTGGTATCTTCATCCAGCATGGATCCCAGCTTTATTTTAACCATCTCAGCCGTTCGTTCACCTATAAGAAGGTAAGCAGTCTTCTTCATATAATTAATGATGGCTTCATTCATTTCATCACCACCGACCCTGATAGAACTGTCCGCTGCGATGGAATTAAGACTGATCACAGCAACTTCTGTGGTTCCTCCGCCAATATCAACAACCATGTTGCCAACGGCAGACTCAACAGGAAGCCCTACACCAACTGCTGCCGCAAGTGGTTCCGGCACTAGAAGTACCTCCCTTGCACCAGCCCTTTCAAGTGATGAGCGAACAGCATTAACCTCAACCTCGGTAATTCCGCTTGGCACACACACAAGAACTCTGGGCCGCATGGAAAATCGTTTGGTCTGGGCCTGCTCAAAAAACAGTCTCAACATTGCCATAGTTGCAGTAGCTTCTTTGATCACACCGTCTTTCAAAGGACGCACCACTGATATATCCGGGCCAGTTCTGCCCAGCATTGATTTGGCTTCCGAGCCCACTGCAAGAACATTTCCCGTGTCTCTCTCTATGGCAATCACACTGGGCTCTTCAAGCACGATGCCTCTGTCCAGTTGATGAATAACAGTATTGGCTGTGCCAAGATCTATGGCCATTGCAGAGGAAAACATTCCAGTTCCGCTGGAGTTGTCCGAACCTGTTAACCTGGCAAAAAAGTTCCTCATCCCATTTTTTCAATCTCCCAATGTAGAATCAGCATGTTTACGCTGGTAACGCAGGCTATATACTACTTGGCGAATCAGATGAAAAGGGGGTTACCTCAAAAGGGTATGCAATTGAATTATCTGTTAACTGAAAGAGTTAACGGATTGGAAGAGTGAAGCATGACTCCCAGAATCCGCAGTCAGTTCTCACGGTATCAACCGGAACCGGTACAACCATACTCCACACAGAGCTCTGCGGTTCCCTCTGAACATCATAGCTTCTTATCCGGACAACCGCATTCACCGATGAAGACCGCAATCGCCACTCCATAGGCCATGCGTTGAATTCATCATGCCACGAGGAGGCTGTTACCTCCAGAGAGAAATCTCCCGCGTCAAAGAGGGGAAAGATATCTGAGTGTTCCAATGAAACAACCGCTGTGTCTGAACCTGCCGGAGAAAGAAAATACCACCGGTTATCTTCCTGGGAAGTTGTATCGCTGGACGCAACCATTTCCCACTGAACAGGTACTGCTGGAAAACCGGTTCTCATTAAAGATATTACTGCGTAAACATCAAGCAACCCACTTCCCGCAGGCAAACCGCCTGTGAAAAAATATGCTTGAGCCTCTTCCGGGTAATAGACCAGGCAACCTGAGGAATCAAGAAGAAGTGATATCAGCGGAGAACCGTCGGGACCACAGAAATCAGCCCTGACAGCCGGGATGGATCTGGATGCCCATATGAGCAATGGCCCTGAGAAAACCTGATTTCTGCCTTCAAGCCTTGCTCTCCCTCGCAAGAGAAAATGATCAGTGTTCTCCCACTGCCATGCAGCTCGGGCAGAATATGAAGATACATCATCAGACCTGGAAACTATTCCTTGCACGCAAGCGGTAGACAACAGGAATAGAAAGAAGGCAAGACCTCTTCGCATTAGATGTTGTACTGTTTCTCCAGTGCAATTATACGGTTTTCTGTGGCAAGCTCGCCTCTGTACAACTTCCGCCTCTTGAGTATTGGCTGCGCCTTGGCCTCTGGAACTTTTTTTAGTAAGTTGTCCAGCATTTTAAGAGCCTTTACTCTGTCTCCGTCTTTTGCTGTCTTGTCGATCTGTTTAACAATGTCACTCAACTTTGCCATTTTTGATCCTTCCCCTGGAAATACATACCTTCATAAAATCGCTTATCCTCTCTGTATCAACTCCGAAAGAACCATCGCACCATCCCGGAATAGGGTGCTTTATTCCATGAAAATCACTCCCCCCTGTGAGAAGAAGATCGTGCTTTTCAGCAGCGTCCTCCAGAAAGGATATCATGGTTCTGCTTTGATCAGGATAGTATGCCTCAAGGCCAGCAAGACCTGAATCAGCCAGAGAAGATACAAGTGCTCCCAACCCGCGAAGATTCTCCACCTGAATATACTTAGGATGCGCGAGCACCGGCAGCCCCCCGGCCTGTCTGATTATCTCTATAGCCTTGTAATCTCCCAGCCTCTTTCTTTCTACATACGCCGGTTTGCCGGATCCCAGATACCTGTTGAATACCTCCTCAGAGGAACCTACAAGCCCCTTTTTCACAAGAACAGAGGCGATGTGAGGTCTTCCAACAACAGCATCGCCGGCCTCGCCAAGAACATCTTCCATGGTTATATCAAAACCGAGTTCCTGGAATTTCCTGACAATAGCCGGGTTCCTTGTATTTCTTCCGTTTACAACATACTGCAGTGCTCTTTGTATTTCTGACGAAGGATCACAGAGCATGGTCAGATCCGCTCCGGGAAAATAGCCAAGAAGGTGAGCAGATCCGCCTGTGTGC
>JAGLQD010000397.1 GCA_023136985.1 Candidatus Sabulitectum sp.
GCTGTTCATCTATTAAATATGCCTCAAGCCTATCCTCTCCATCTTCTATCAAAACGGTGCATCTCGGTAAGTACTTTCTAACTCTATTGTATTTGTCTTGTGTACATACTACCAGACCAGTGCTTTCTTTCAAAGAGTCATCTAGTTTATCAATCACGTCAACATCACTATTTTCTCCGTAATACCTAGCGAGTCGCTTGAGTACGTCTATCACAGCAATCGAAGCGATAGTTCTTCCGTAGCCCTTGTAATAGAATCCAGTAACATCTTTCTGAAACATTGATTTCGGTACATACCTTGAACTCTCAAATTTGAAGATGTTGTCTGCATCATCAATTTCTTTAAGAAAGCCAATGTCTTTATTTGTTTGGACGATTTCCTCTACCTCTTCAATTACCTCATCTCTAATAGCCTCTATATCAATAGTGCTCTTTATTGACCTGTCTTGTGTATCCTCATCCTGTATTTTCTGCATTCTATGCACCATACAATTTATTTGCGATAATGCATTTTCTCTTTCTGCAGGCTTTAGCAGATTGTCAATAATTCTCTGCATTCTTTCCTGATTATAGCCTCTAAGGAGACTTCCATATTTGCCTTTCTCCAATCTTCGAGTCAGCAATTTTCGATCCAGAAGAGTTCCAATTGCAAGAAGGTAATACTCGGTATTTTGAGCTGATCTCAAACCTCTTGGGAAAAAGCTTCTATCCCAAAATGACCTCTCAATTTTAAATACCCAATCATCTTCTTTATCGTTTACTAGCTGCAATGCTTTTCCTAAAGTAAGACAGTTAGTTCTTCTATCAATTGCATGCGTAATTTCGCTTAACAGTTTGTCGGCAAGCTGATTGTCTTCAATATCTCCCTTATCTATTTTGTAGTTGATTCTTGCTACTATTTGTATTAGCATTAAAGCTATTTCTTCCTTTACGAAATCTCCATGAGCTTCATTATCTGGATATTCTGTATACTTGATTCCAAGTACATTTAGAGCAAATTTACACATCTCAATAGACTCACGTGACAACGCGTACTCTACGATCCATGTTAAGGACTCAATAGCAGCCTTTGCATACTTGTCGAAATTTTCATCTAAATTGTATTCTTCTACTATCGGTATGTCTCTAAATAGATCGTATATTGCTTCACCATGTAGTTTCTCTAATTTTGCTCTTGCCTCATTTTGCTCTGTATCTACAAGTATTCTTGTCGTGTTGCCAATGCATTTTTCATACTTTTCGAAATCTTTCCTTTCAATTGCAGAACGTATTATACGCCATATTATCTTATAATGGATATCTTCTAGCGTTCTTATATCATTTTTCTGTACTATTTTTCTTAGTATTCCTTCGATATTATCTATATACTTGCGTTCTGTGTATTTCATTATTTATCGTATATTTCTATTGCTTCTGCAAGACTGACCAACTTGGATACACCATCATAACTATTCCCTGCATCTATTAAATTACTCACGCTTGAGAGGATACCCCTTGTAGCATCATCATAACTCTGATCTATCGTGTTTTCATTTCGAGAGGCTAAATTGCTTGAATGCTGCATTTTTCTGCTTATTTGTAATAACAATTTATCTATTAGCCAAATTTTGCCACTGTCCTTATAAGCTATGATTATTGATTCGCCCTTATTTGTCATATATCCATTATTAACACTAATAGCAATCGTTATTTTTCTCCACTTTAGGTAATATCTCAATATATTGTATACTGTACTAATCCCTCTATACATAGCTTTAGCACTACACAAAAAACCCTTAGATGCCTTGACAGAGTATGATATATGATGTTCCCTACCTCTGTATAGGTATAGACTTGTTATCTGCTCACACTTGCTATAAATATCATCTATCCTGGAGCTATATTTATAGTTAATTCGTTCCTTATTATCTATCTGTTTCATTTCATATCGTATTATTTCATCGACATACGATTTATATTTACCTTGATATACTGACATTACTATAAACTTACTTATTACATATAGCGTTATTAACATTATTGCCACAGCATTAACGGTTACTAGAATATACATATATTCATATGTATACCAATTAGTACATATATAGGTGAATATAACTGCAAACACTATATTCATTAAATTATCGTATAACCTATCATATTTTGTCATGTACTGGTACAACAAAGTAGGATATGAGGTTCTGACATTCGACAACACAAACAGAAACGATATGTATGCTGCGATCATACCTATATATATATTGATGATTTGTTTAAACTGCTCAGCTGGAACTTGGTTTGAAATGGGATCAAGAAAGGTCAAGTCTACAGAATGAGTGTAGTGAACAATAATAAAGCAATACAGTAGTACATTGAGAATAGTTACAGGCCAGTGTATCTTTGTTTTCATGAACGCATAATAGCTTAAAAAGCAACCAAAGACAACTGGTGTTTAATTAGGTGAAAGATAACTTGACAGTAGATATCCGATGATCTATACTTCATCAGTCAGAAATGAAGATGGAGATGAGAATGACAACAATTGACCCAAAGTTCGGACAAGAAATAAGAAGACTTAGAGAAGCAAAAGGCATAAGCCAGCGCAAGCTCGGTGAAATAGTAGGTCTCGCTTCCGGCTATGTATCCCGTATCGAACGTGCAGAGTTCAAACCACCTTCAGAGCAAAAGATCGTTGCCATGGCAGAGGTTCTTGGAGCTAATAAAGACTACCTTCTTTCTCTTTCAGGCAAAGTGTCGTCTGACGTTAAGGATGCTGTTACTGATAATCCTGAAACAATGTCTGAAGCTGTGAGAAGTTTTGAAGATATTGGAGATTGGGCTGGCATTGCTCTTCTTTTCCTTGCTCTTCTCGTTCTGTTTTCTTCTAATGAAAACAAGGAGGGTGAAGTCAAGAAGAAAGTTGGGAAGCTCATGGTTAATCTTCGTAAGGAAGCCGAAAAACTAGATGATGAAAAGCAACTTGAAATGATAGGTCACATCAAAGACTTTATGGATGTTTGGGAGAAAGATGTTAAGCAGAGATAGAGAGCGTTTAACTTTTTTTACGAAAGGTGATGAACAATGAATCATCAGATGTATGGTAAACAAGAGAACTTCAACAAAGAGTCTCCACCCGAGTACGAAACAACAGACTTCTATCTGGCAAGTTACCTGAGATCAAAAGGGTACTGTATTGCCAGCCTTGGCAGGTCTGGAAACCGAACCATCTTTAAGTTTGAGGATAAGCCGGAAAGAGAAAATGACATTCTGGCTTACTACAACAACAAAGGTTGTGTTCCCCCTCTATCCCTCATTTCTGCGATAAGGGAAATGAAGGCGCTTATACACAATGTGGGATAAGCAACCAGTAATCAATGCAAATACAAATCGATGGAGGAATTAGATGAAAATTAACTTTTTTACAATTGTACTGATCAATGAATTGGTGCGCCCTGCACCCTGTTTAGAGCAGGAAGCCAGGGTAAGAAAGCGATGCAATCATGCAGAACCTATTAAAAAGAACTCAAGCGTACCTAAAAACAGCGTATGAAATTGAACTTTCCGAGGAACAGGTAAGAGTAGCCATGAACAGACTCTCAGTTCACTACAGAATCCTTGCCAAATGGCATTCAGAAGATGAGAAGCATGCTGCTTCTGCTGCTCTCCCAGTACAGAAGGGAGAGTGTAAAGATGCTTGCTGAAATTCTTACTTCAAAGCCTGAATTTCCAGTGAATTCCTATATTCGTTTTCCTGATAGAAGAGAAAAACTACTTCTGATTGAGAACAAAGTGTCTCAGCTCTTGGCGTTATCAGACCTTCTGCCAGTAAGAGTAGCCCTTGCTACTTATGCAGCCAACTATCTTGATCAGGTTCCCCTGTGGATGATGATGGTTGCACCACCTTCAAGCGGAAAAACTGAGATTCTTGGCTCAATGTACCATCTCCCTGATACTGAAGTTGTAAGTGATCTTACAAAAAGCTCTCTGCTGTCCGGTACTTCTCAAAAGGACAAAGTGAAGGGTGCAACAGGTGGCCTCCTGCACAAGTTCGGTGAATTCGGTTTTATGATTATCAAGGATATGACCACTCTTCTCTCAAAGAATCAGGATGCAGCAGCAGAGGTATTCGGTGCTTTCAGAGAAATTTATGATGGTGACTTCATCAGATACTTCGGTAATGATGGTGGTACTCACAAGGAATGGCATGGAAGACTCGGTGTTCTTGCAGCTGTAACCTCAGAGATTGAGAAACACCGTTCTGCTTTCAGTGCCATGGGAGACCGGTTTCTTACTATTCGAGTTTACAACAATGATGATCTTAGAATGATTCAAGCTCAAACAGCTCTGAAAGCATCAGGAAAAGAACAGAGAGTAAGAGCTGAAATGCAGGAACTTGCAGAGCAGCTTTTTCAGGGCTTTGAACAGAATACTAACCTGCAAATGGAGTGCCTTGATTACATACATGACTACATTGCCCCTCTTGCAGCTTTTGTAGCAGCTTGCAGGACTCCTGTAGATCGCTCAAGCTATAGCAGAGATATTCAGTTCATTCATTCCACTGAAGGCTATGCAAGGCTTGCAAAACAGCTCTATGGTCTCTTCTGCGGTTGTATTACCATTGGATGCTCATTGAGTGAAGCATGGCAGACTGTATTGAGGGTTGCTTTGGACACCATACCGGAACAGCGTTCTCAGTTGCTTGAAGCCATCCTTCTGCATGAGAAAACAGCAGAGAAGGGTTGTTCCACTCTGAATGAATTAAGGGGAATGTCAAGATTACCCAAAAGAACCAATGAGAGACTTGTGATTGACCTGTATTCCGTTAAGGTTCTTGACTGTTCTTTCGGCTCTGGAAGTAGTCCTTCTGCATTCTGGCTCTCAGATAGAACAAGAGAGAACATTGATTCTTTTACTCTCTCCCCTGAAGAACCTGTTTGTGTCCCCGAAAATCGAGATGACCCTATACTAACCAATAGTAATGTCGATTATCGGGGACACAAATCTATTGAAACTGAATGTGTTAATGGAGAGGGGGAAGAGAATGCCGCTTAATTTCTTTTCACAATGCATGTTTCAACAAGAAAACCGTGCTTTTCATCGTAAGGAACGCATGAAAACATTCATTGAAAATGCTCTTCTCATTCAACAGCCTGTGTTATCATTCGGGAACGCCCTTGAGAACGAGCTTTACAGTATGCTGAAAACATACGTTTTTACATTGAAGAACCATGTTTTTAACATTGTTTCTCATTGGCGTTTACAGGAACACACATTATTCACTATAGAATGCACATGCAAAACAGAAAGGAAACGTACATGAACACGGGACGTAATATGCGCCACGCGTGTATTTACGCGCGTGTTTCAACAGTTGAACAGGAAAAAGAAGGTTTCTCAATACCGGCACAGCTTAAAATGCTGCGTTCTTATGCGAAAAAACACGGGTTTAACATTGTTCATGAGTACGTTGACAGTGAAACAGCACGGAGTACAGGAAGAACCGGCTTCAACACCATGCTTGCATACATGGGAAAACACACTGAATGCAATGTTATTCTCGTGGAGAAAACAGACCGTCTCACACGGAACATGGCTGATTACCTTGAAATCGACATTGAAAAATCAGGCATTGAGATACATTTCGTGCGTGAAGGTAAGGTCATGTCACGGAATTCATCCCCCAGTGATCATTTCATTCAGGATATTGAGATTGCACAAGCAGCATATCTAAGCCGAAACATCAGTTCTGAAGCACGAAAAGGTATGAAAGCAAAAGCTGAAGCCGGTCTTTATCCATCTTTTGCACCTTTGGGATACTTGAACACCGATAACGAAAACGGTGTTAAGATCATTATTCCAGACCCTGTGAATGCTCCACTTGTAACACAAATGTTTCAGATCTACGCTGAAGGCAATACTTCCATTAAAGAGATTGCTTCTAAGCTGTATTCTCTTGGTTTACGAACCAAAAAGGGAAACAGAGTAAGCAATTCAACCATACACAAGATGCTTAGGAACCCCGTTTACAGAGGGAAATTCTTGTGGAATGGGATTGAGTATGACGGCAAGCATGAATCCATTGTAACCTCTTCCCTGTGGTTTGCAGTACAGGATATGCTTGGAGAACGTTCTGTAGAGAAACCAAAGCAGTATCATGAGTTTGCCTATACCGGCTTTATGAAGTGCGGTATTTGTGGCTGTGCCATTACAGCCGAACGCAAGAAGAATAAATACAGCTATTACCACTGCACCGGACACAAAGGCTGGCACCATGGAGAACCTTCTATAAGAGAAGTCAAGCTTGATTTGCAGTTCTCAGCCTTTTTGAGAAAGCTGAGAATTGAAGAGGGAATTATCCCTTTACTTCTGGAGTGGTTAGAGAAGGATACAAGAGACGAACGCAAAACCCTCAAAGAAATACTAACAAGATTTACTTCTCAGCGTAAGAGGCTTCAGAGCCGTTCTGAGGTGCTTTATGACGACAGGTTAGATGGAAGAATCACCTTAACACGCTTTGACCTGAAAGATGCAGAGAACAGAAGAGAGATTGAGCTGATAGATGAGAAGCTTGCTTCCCTTGAAGCCTCTGCCATTCTTGACCCTCTGACAAGGGCAAAAGGTATCTTAGAACTCAATCAAAGCGCTGGCAGACTGTTTGTTAAGGCTCCGAATGCTGAAAAGAAGCCATTCCTTGAAAACCTGTTATCGAACTGTACATTAGAGTCTGGAAGCATTAAGCCTGAACTTCAGTATCCTTTTGATCTGCTGCAAGATACGAACATTGCTTGGAAGGCGTCCGGTGCTGTAAGTAGTGATATTTCTGCTGTGCGTTCGTTCTGGCACCCCAAACCGAATTCGAACTCGAGTCATGAATGGAAAAGTAACATGTCAACCCGGGGGTAGAAGCCAACATAATTACCCGGGTATACATTGTAATGCAAAGACTGGTTGGAATCGCTCTGACAATACATATTATCCGGGAAGTTACACAACAAAAGAGGAAAGGAAAACAATGAAGACACTTATCATTATGGCAGTGCTTGCTACATTTGCTTTTGCAGGAACTACCGAGTTTGGTCCACAAATAGGTTACTGGATACCAACAGGTGATGCTGGAGATGCCTTTGCAGGAAACTTCTACTTCGGTGGCCAGTTTCTTTCACACATGCCAATGTTCGCCATAGAGGGTTCTATTGGATACACATCTCTGAAAACCGACCCGGAGATTGAAACTTACTCAGGACACATGATCCCTATCACTCTTGGTATTAGAAGCTACTCCGGTATGCTCTATGCAGCCGGTGGACTTGAGCTTGATATGGTTAGTTTTGAAGAAGAAATTGACGGTGTAGTTGTAGAAGATTCCGACAGTGAATTCGGCGGATACATCGGTGCCGGTCTCATTACCCCTCTGCCAAACATTGCTGATGTTGATGTCAGTGCAAGACTTCACTTCATTGACTTTGACGATATGTGGATAGGTCTCTGCGTTGGAATGAACTTCTAGCAGATACTGTTTTAAAATAAGAGGTGGCCTTATGGTCACCTCTTTTTCATGGAATATCTCCATAAATTCTATGAGAAGAATACCTGTTTCAACCTGAAAGGAATTTTATGAAAGCTCTTATGATCATCACTGTTCTTGCAAGTGTCGCATTTGCCGGTATTGTTGAATACGGCCCCCAAGTGGGGTACTGGTCTCCAACCGGTGATGTTGATGATGTCTATTCAGGCAATCTTTATCTTGGTGGACAGGTACTTGTACATCTTCCAATGCTGGCTGTTGAGGGTTCTGTTGGTTATGTATCTCTTAAGCCGGATGCTGATGTTTCAGATTTCTCGGGGCATATCATTCCTGTTACAGCAGGACTCAGAAGCTATATGGGACCTCTCTATGCAGCTGGTGGTCTTGAGATTGATATGACAGCATCGGACTTTCATCCTGATGAGAACCTAAATGATTTCAGCGGATATATCGGTGCAGGTGTAGTGCCGGCTATCCCGTTTATGGCAGACATTGATGCCAGCGTGAGACTTCACTTTGTTGATTTCACCGATATGTGGGTCGGGATCACTGTTGGTCTGAATTTCTAAATTGTTTTCTATCGTTCAAAGGGGTGGCCTGCAGGCTGCCCCTTTTCTTTAGCAGATCAAGCCTTTTTTACATCTTTTCCTGTAGTGAAGAAGAAAAAGGATACTGGCTGTTGTGAAGAAAAAGAAGGAAAGAAAGAAATTCGCTGTGAACCCGAAATACTCCATTACTACGCTGCCAAGTACCGGGGCGAAGAAACCTCTCATGGCTGTGGCGGTCACATGCAGCCCCTGATAGGTGGCTGTTCTTCCCTCTGGAGCAAAGAACATACTGGACATGTTCCATGACAGAACAACTCCGGCTATACCTATTGCAAAAGCTACCCAGGCTGCATAAAAAAGAGGAACTCCCAGAGAAGGAATCAGGCTGCTGGCCATAAGAAGAAGAGGAAATCCAGCAAGGATGAAGCAGACCACTCCGGTGAATTTGAAAGGGTGCAGCTTGTCCATCTTGGCTCCGAGGAACGGAGCAAGAAGCAACAGCCCTAGCTGCCCTATCACTCCTTTTGCAAGAGCATACTGCTCATAAGACAAACCGAGTACCTCTTGAGAATAGAAGGGTATTGCAGGTTGAATGGTCATGAACCCAAACCCGTAGATCATGAAGAATGCTTCAAACTTAACAAACTCTCTGTCACCCTTTAAAACCTTACCGATGCTCTTGAAGAAATCAGAGAGGCTTGCTTCAGCAACTGCCACCGGATCTTTCATTCCCCTGGCCATAAGACCCATTACTGCAGCCTGGGCACAACCCATGATTCCCTCGATAACAAACAACCATTTGTAGTATGAGAAATCTGCATCCAGAAGAGCCCCGACTACCATAGCAGCCGGTAGAGCAAAAAGGTTCAGTGCACTCATTGTCCAGCCGAAAAGAAGTCCTCTGTGCCCTTTTTTGTACCTGCTGCGCATCACAGCATTCTGACCGGGTATTACCAGACTGTTGCTGCTGAAATAGAGAAACAGCAGAATAAGCATGAGATTAACACTGCTGGAGAAAAACATCAAAGCAATGGGCAATCTCAGCGCTGCCCCAATAAATATGGCAGTTGAATGCCTGTTGGTGCTGTCCACAAAGTGACTGACAAGAACGCTGAACAGGTTACTTACAGGCCATATCATCGTGAGCAGAGTTATCTGCATTACACTGGCGCCAAGGCCGTTGGTGGCTATGTAGTCGTGGTTCATCATCACGCCAACAGCCACTGCACCCAGAACCTGACTTATGAGATGTAGTTTGAACGCTCCCTTTTCGTCATCAGTAAGAGTCATTCCAAAAAGCGAGCGACCCTCCATATCAGGAGGAACCGATCTTCTGTTAAAAAACAAATCTACTGACCTGGAACAATACCCATCTCCTCAAGCTTTTTGATAACAATAACTGCGGATTCTTCAGGAGTTTCCTTCTCTGTGTGAAGATGGACCTCAGGGTTCTCCGGCACTTCGTAAGGAGCACTGATTCCAGTGAAAGAAGGAATTATTCCGGCTCTTGCCTTTTTATACAAACCTTTGGGATCTCTTTCTTCAGCAACTGCCAGCGGCACATCAACAAGAACCTC
>JAGLQD010000398.1 GCA_023136985.1 Candidatus Sabulitectum sp.
TTCCTCCACAGAATAGATGAGAAAGTTCCTTTGAAGGAGAGTTTTCTTGTGTTTATTGCAGGTTTCTCCATGACTGTCTCACCGGGGAAGATGGGTGAACTGCTCAAGTGCAGCCTTCTGAAGAAACGCCACAACATACCCATAGAAAAAACGAGCCCCATTGTTGTAGCCGAAAGACTCACAGATCTGATAAGCATGGTGCTTCTGGCTTTGATCGGGGCACTTCTGGTACAAAGCCGAATAGCTCTGCCTGCAGCAGGAGCAGGGGCGCTGTTCGTAGCAATGGCAATGTTTGTTCTGTTGAACCCATGGGCCTGGAATCTATTTTCAAAGATCGCTCACAAGATTCCGTTCCTTGGAAAGAGAAAGCACCTCTTCGATGATTTCAGAGACTCGTCGGTTAAGCTTCTTGATGCGAAGAGTCTTGCAGTATCAGTACCAATAGGTATGGTTTCCTGGGGTATTGAGGCTCTGGTGCTTTGTGTGGTTGCTTCTTCGATGGGATACAGCCTGCCAGCAGGAGTTGCACTCTTGTCTCACGCTGCAGGAAGCGTGGCCGGTGCTATATCAATGATCCCGGGAGGTCTTGGATTAACAGAACTGACAATTGACGGGATTCTCTGCGATTATCTGCCTGCGGCAACTGCTACAGTAACGACCCTGCTTATGAGGTTCGCTACTCTCTGGTTCAGCGTTGTTCTTGGTGTAGGTGCCCTGGCTGTTCTGAAAAAGAAGCAACAGTCTTAAATACCGCTTCCCACATCATCGGTGTTGAATAGCCTGGTACTGTCCGGGTTTGAGTACAGCAGTAGATTTGAAGTGTCTTTACTAACTCCAGCACTATCGCCTCCAGAACAGTCAAATCCGCCTGATCCAGGTGAATTTCCACCACCACATGTGGCATTCCAGCCATTTTGTGATGCCTCAACTATGCTCTGCAACGCAGGCTTTTTGTATTTCTCTGGGAAAAACATTATACAATTCCTTTCTGATCATGGTTCAATAATACTATTATGAAGGATTCTGCACAATGACCAGCCCTGTGGAACCTGTGCAGCCAGCTATATGTTCGTTATCATAGAGTAATGGTGATGGTTTATTTTTGAAGGAGTTGAAAATGAGAATTAATATATTTCTAGTTGTGTCTGTTTTTGCTCTGTCTGCTTTTGCCCAGACAGGCAATTCTATTTTTGCACAAACTTATGATTTCGATGATGTTGATGGAGGGGTAACATCTGCAAGTCTTGCAGATGATTTTGTTCCGTATTTCTCAGGAGATATTCAGCACATTGTCTTGTGGATGGTTTTCACCGGTACTCCTCCAGCTGACATTTTTATTAAAATATCAGAGGACAATGGAGATATTGATCCCAATTCAGCTACAACGATTGTATCCGGTAGTCTGGTTCCATCTATCGTCGATACTGGTGATTTGTTGTATGGTTATGCGATAAATGAAGTAACCTTTTCATTTTCTTCGGCGATCTCTGTAATTGCAGGAGAACACTACTGGCTTGAGGTGGGTACTGTTTCCGGTTCATACTGGGTGTATCAGGATCCTGTTGTTTTTGGTACTTCAATGTGGAATTTTGTGGCTGGTCAATATCACGAGATGTCGGCAAGTGGTGATAACTGGGATTCTTTCTTCGAGATAAGAACTCCTGTGGCCCTTGAAAGAAGCAGCTGGGGGTCCATAAAAGCTTCTTTCTAACTATTTATCTGCCTTGATATCCGCAACTGAAA
>JAGLQD010000399.1 GCA_023136985.1 Candidatus Sabulitectum sp.
TGGATCTTTGACGAATCCACCTTTCCTGGGGTACATATTCCCATGCAGAAGGATCATTCTGAGAAAAGAGTATCCGGTAAAAACCCCGTCTGTTTCCTGGATAAGCCCTGAGCTCGGACAATTCCCCGCGATTGTAAATTGCGGTAAGGGTATCACCAGTTCTCTGTACTGTCCATCCAAGGCTGTCCATTAGAACTTCACATGTGGACAGATACAAGCCACCTGATATTCCAAGCTCCCTTACAGCTCCTCCGAGAAACCCATCTCCAATTGTGGAAGTAAGTATGTCTACGGTATCTGCCACAACAGTAAGTATCTCTGTGCGGCAAATCCCCATTACTTCAATATTCCGTTGAAATCTCCACGGTGTACCGATGTCTTCATCCCTTGATCCTGTAAATATCAGCGTAACAATTATGGCAGCGGCAATTAACGCTACTGCCGTCCAGTTTCTTCTATATCGAAGCAATTTTCCTCCACAGAACCGGTCAGATACCGTCTGAATAGAGCCTGTCGCCAAAATCTCCAAGCCCTGGCCTTATGTACCAGTTTGAATCGAGTTCTCTGTCTACACACACAGTTATAACCGTTAAATTATCAAATTCACCAAGCCTTGCAATTCCCTCGGGAGCAGCTACCACAGAGACAAGAATTACCTCTGAAGCTTTCTTTTCAAAGAGATACTCCAGAACAGCAGCAGCAGTTCCACCGGTTGCCAGCATGGGATCAAGAACAATAACTTTCTTGCCTGAAACATTCGGTATGGATGAATAATGCCACACCGGCTCCGCGGTTTCTTCGTTTCTGGTCATACCTATAAATGCAACCTGGGAGTCCGGCAGCAGGTCCTGGAACGCTTCCAGCATTCCCAACCCGGCACGAAGAATTGGTACAATGATCGGCGGATCAACAAGAACCTCGCCAAGAGTCTTCTCCAGTGGTGTTTCTACTTGTGCAGGAACAGTACAAAGATCGCGAGTTGCCTCAACTGCCAGCAGGTATGCCAGTCGATTGGCATAAGCCCTGAACTGAACAGGAGGTGCATTCTTCCTTCTCAGTCTCGTAACAAAGTCTCTGGCAACTGGATGCTCGAATTCTATCATTTCCATAAAGTTGATGCCCTTTCTGCTGTTTGTTGACAAAATACAGAAAAAAATGTAAAATCGCCAGATGCATACATTAAACCCGGGAGGAGAGGATGATGGAAACACTTCAGAATCTGATTGACAGAAGTCTTGTTTACCAGATGACTAATGAGGAAAAATTGAATGAGCTCCTTAGCACAGACTCCCTTTCTTTCTACATTGGTTTTGATGCAACCGCAAGCAGTCTTCACCTTGGCCACCTGGTTCCGCTTATGATCGCCAGTCACCTTCAGAGAGCAGGGCACAGACCTCACATACTCATCGGCGGAGCAACTGCCCTTGTAGGAGACCCGTCAGGCAGATCCACTGAGCGTTCTCTAGAGAGCAGAGACACCATTGATCAGTGGGCAGTTTCTTTAAAAAATCAGATGAGAAGGTTCCTGGATTTCAGTGATGAAAATGTAAACGGAGCTCTTCTTCTCAATAATGCTGACTGGCTCAACAAGCTGAACTACATTACCTTCCTCAGAGACATAGGAAAGCATTTCAGCGTGAACAGAATGCTCACAGCGGAGAGTGTGAAGCAGAGACTTGAAACTGGCCTGTCCTTTCTGGAATTCAACTACATGCTGCTTCAGTCATACGATTTCCTGCATCTCTTCAGAGATAAGAACTGCATTCTGCAGGTAGGTGGTGCCGACCAGTGGGGCAACATAGTTGCAGGAATCGATCTTATCCGCAGAAAAGAAGCTGCTGAGGTTTACGGTTTTACCTGCCCTCTTGTGACCACCTCAACCGGCGAGAAGATGAGTAAGTCTCAACCGGGAGGTGCCATCTGGCTTGACCCGAATCTTACTTCACCGTACCAGTACTACCAGTTCTGGATAAATGTGGATGACAGAGATGCCGCATACTTCATGAAGCTCTACACTTACCTTTCCGTAAATGAAATTGCTGAATACGAAAAACTTTCTGGAGCTGACACAAGAAGAACTAAAGAGAAACTTGCTTTTGAAGCTACTGCCATAGCCCATGGCCTTGAGGAGGCGAAAAAGGCGCAGGATGCCGCAAAAGCTCTATTCGCGGGAAATGGCCATCAGCAGAATGTTCCCTCAACAGATATTCCTTCAGCCCGTATCACAGAGGGAATCTCAGCGATTGATCTATTCACGGAGACCGGTCTCTGTCCAAGCCGCGGCGAGGTAAAAAGACTTGGCAAACAGGGTGGGCTGTATATTCAGGGCGAAAGGGTTTCCTCTCCGGAAGAGAAGATCACAGTGGAAATGCTGGAAGACAATTCACTTCTTCTTCGCGCAGGCAAGAAGAGATATCACAGAATTATCTTCACCGGCTGATTCCCTATGTCGCTACCTGTCTCTCTTGAGTTCGGCATAGAGCTTATCCCGGCAGTCCGGACATACACTGTGAGTAAATTCCGCCTCTGATCTGTCGCGAATGTATGCTTCCATCTGATGCCAGTCCCCCTGGCAGTCTCTTATTCTTTTGCATGAAGCGCAGATAGGCAGTAACCCCTCAAGAATATTGACTTTTTGAAGGAGTCTTTTGGTGTAGCCAATAATCACCATGGCAACAATCGCTGTAATCACACTTTCAGAGAGAGCCTCTCTCCAGTTCATAGGCGTTGGATCGGCTCCCAGAAGCAGGTGGGGTATATCAATCACCTCATCAAGCCAGATGAGTGCAACAATACACAGGAACGCCATCACCT
>JAGLQD010000004.1 GCA_023136985.1 Candidatus Sabulitectum sp.
AGGTAGCAATCCATTTCTTAGATTGCTCCATCACATAGATTTTGTTTGACCGCTCAAATATCACACAGCCGGAAGCCTGAGCAAGTTTTTTGTAATCCATGGTTATTCCATCCTTCATGTTTTCTGTCAGCTCTCTCAATTCGTACTACACTTATTCCTGTCCTGTTTATAAACGACGCTGTTTTAGCTTCATTTTTAACACAAGTACTGGTATCAGGGCTGCCTGTTACCTCTTACTCAGGGTCTGGCCTGCTTCACAACCAGACTGCCATCGGACACTATCTTAAACTCGACCTCTATGGCAAAATCAGTATTGTCACCGCAGTCAACATTATACACACTGGCGAAATGATTGTGAATATTCTCCAGATAATCTTTGAGAAGTAGTATTTGATCTTGAGAAAGAACTCGTTCCCCTTCAGCAACTCTGGTCCTCTGATATTATTTTGTAATGAAAAAGGCTGGAGCGTTAACTCCAGCCTTCTGAATTATAGAAGTACTTGTTACTCGTTAGTCAAATGCCGGTCTGCCTGGGTTGCGCGGGCTGATCTGAGGGGAGCCTGGATCATTCTCTGAGCTGCCACCAAAGTCTGGAGCGAGGTTGTAGTTCGATCCATTGTTGTTGCCCTGCTCTGAATCAGGACCCGATCCGGGTTTGTCGGTTTTAGCAGCTGTTGCCGGGTCATCACCGTTGTTGCCACTTGGATCCGGGTTCTGAGCTACTGCAGGAGAGCCACCCTGAGTTTGTGGCTTACCGTAGATAAACGATGGTGTATGCCCGCCGTTGTAGCCGTTCCTGCCAGCTGAGTTGGTTGCAATTGCCGTAAAGTTGCTTTCTCTGGTTGCAGTCTGCCCAAGAATTATGCTGGTACTTGAACTGGTATTTAAGGCGATGTAGGAGCGCTGGAGATTATTTCTCATAAGAGAACTTTCAATCTTAGGAGTTGAAGCAATCTCCCAGTCTTTATGGTCACCGTAGTTTGTTGTGGCTGTTGTTTCAAAAACAGGATCAGTGGTTATCTCCAGCGTTGCGATTCTAGTTATTCTGCCTCTGTCAGGGTTATTGGGAGTAGCCACATTGACCGAGGAAGTTGTATCGCTGGCATGGGTAGATGGGTTGTATGTATGTTGGGCAATAGTCATCTGCAAAATTGAAGGTATCTGAAAGTCAGATGAAGGAGTTATGCTCTGAGTAACACCAATGCCCAGAAACAGTGCAAACACCATTCCCAGGGCCAGCCCTCCAGATAAGGAAATTACTTTTTCAGTCATTCTGTGTGCACCTCCATTGTCTTTATAGAATTTTGAACAGAAACAGGCACCTCTTCTGCCTCCCCCTCGCCTCTAACATAAAGAATGAGGGCTACGCCAATCAGGAAGCCAATTATGACGTGCGGCCAATTCAGAAATTTCATTCAAATCTCCTCTAAGCACTCTATACTAATCACTTTAAAGAGGTACAACCAGTGTGTCCATAAAGTTCCAAAGGACGATCCTAAGTTTCAAGAAACAATATACTGAATCCTGCACTTTCTGTAATTGCCTGTAGCTTCTTCCTGCAGGCCTCTACAAGTTCTTTGTCTGTTGTGCTGTATTCAAGGGTTACACAGCCGTTGGATGTTCTTGCTCTTAGTCTTGCATTTACCTGTGGCCGCAACGGCTGCTCTATTCCGGCTATAAGTGAGATCAATTCAGCGGTTATCGGAGTTCCCTCTGGAATTCTTGTGGCCAGACAGGAGTCTGCCGGTCTCTGAGGGTCTGACATCCTAAGAAGTCCGCCGAGCACCCTTACATCTGCTTTGGTCATACCTGCTGTTTTGAAAGGATGCAGAATCTTTAGTTCCTCTGCTGCTTTCATCCCCGGACGGTGCTGGTGTGAATCGTCCAGGTTGGTGCCATCGGCCAGAATGGTGATGTTCTTTTTTAGTGCTTCTGCTTTGATAGTTGTGTAAATAGCTTTCTTGCAGTGGTAACATCGCATTGCGGTGTTTGCTTGAATGCGGGCGATCTGCAGAGGGTCAAGTATTACCTGGATCAGCTTTATGTTAAGCTCTCTTGTGGAGTTTTTAACAATCTCCGTGTAGTATTCCGCAACGAAAGGGGTGACAGCAGTGAAGGCAACCGTGTTTGCGCTGCCCAGTACATCCGCAGCTGCGCGAAGCAATACCTCGCTGTCACAGCCACCGGAGACCAGTATGCCTATTCTGTTCATGCTTTGCAGTTCAGCGGCAAGTGCCGGGTAAGCTGTTTGTGTTATTGTTTGCACAGGTATTCCTTTTTGGTTGCTTTTGCTTATCATACCAGAGGCGAGAGCCTGGTAACATAAAACTATAGTGGGGTTTATTCATAATGAAAATAGCTGTATTCAATCCCTGCAGCGGGATTTCCGGGAACATGATCCTTGGCGCTCTGCTGGATAACGGTCTTTCTCTTGAAGAGCTGGTTGCCGGTTTAAGAGTGCTGCCGCTTTCCGGCTGGGACATTGTTGTGTCTAAAGTTATTCGCGGTGGTTTGGCCGGTACTCATGTTGAGGTGGTAATTCCCCATGAGAATGTACACCGGCACCTCTCTGACATTGTTGCACTTATTGAACCTTCTTCTCTGCATCCATGGGTTAAGGAGAAGGCGTTGAAAGCTTTTCACCTGCTTGCGTCAGCTGAGGCCTCTGTTCATGGAATAAGTATTGAAAAAGTGCATTTTCATGAGGTGGGAGCAGTGGATGCCATAATAGACATAGTGGGCAGTTGTCTGGGTATGCATCTGCTGGGTGTTGAAGCTGTTTACTCTGCGGCGGTTGCGATTGGCACCGGCACGGTTGAGTGTGCTCACGGTATTATGCCGCTGCCGGCACCTGCAACCTCACGGTTGCTTCAGGGTGTACCGATTGTACCTACCAGTGAGCCTGCTGAGCTTACCACGCCAACCGGAGCTGCAGTATTGACCGCCCTTGTTGAATCATGGGATGCTCCCCCTGCCTATGTGGGGATTTCCAGCGGAATGGGGGCAGGTTCCCGCGCGGGTATGACCCGGGCAAACCTGTTACGACTGATCATTGGTTCATCTGCTGTTGCTGATGAAGACAACAGCTGCCTTATGATCGAGGCAGTGATCGATGACCTTGATCCCAGAATATGGCCGGTACTGAATGCAGAAATTCTATCCGCTGGTGCTTTCGACTGTTATGCCCGGAACTGTCTGGGCAAGAAGGGCAGACCTGCAATGGAGCTTGTGGTGCACCTGCCGGAGAGTGCCAGGGAATCTGTACTCTCTGTTGTTTTCGCTCATTCTTCCACCCTGGGAGTAAGAATCTCCGATGTGGAAAGAGTCGTGCTGCAGCGTGAGTTCAAAAAGGTTAGTACCAGGTATGGTGATGTTACCATAAAGCTGGGATATTTCAGTGACAGGGTAGTTAGTGCTGAACCGGAGTTTGAAGAATGTGTTGCCCTGGCTGATGCTGCCGGGGTACCGGTAAAGATTGTTCTGCAGTCAGCCAGAGGCGTGGCTGCTGAATTGTTCCTGTAAGGATCTTATGGATATATCTCGTTTACTTGAAGTACTGGGCAAAGCCGGGATAGAACCCGGTGAAGCTGTATCCACTTTGCGTGGAGCCGGGCTGGACGACCTGGGTTTTTCAGTGGTTGATTCTGCAAGGGGTGAGAGGCAGCCATTGCCGGAGGTTGTGTTCGGCCAGGGCAAGACCATTGAACAAATCCTTGCAATTGCAGAAGCTCTGCTTACCCGTACAGGGCTGGCAATAGTGTCTCGTGTGCCTGTGGAGTTTGCTTCTTCACTGCAGGAGACCTTTCCCGCAGGGAAGCTGCATACTCTTTCCCGCATGTTTGTGGTTGGCGAGTATACAGGTACCTTCAAGGCTGCCGGATCTGTGGTTGTGGTAACAGCCGGTACATCTGATCTGCCTGTAGCTGAAGAAGCAGCAGTTATTCTTGAGACAATGGGTGTCCCTGTAAAGCTTATTGCAGATGTGGGAGTGGCTGGTATCCACAGGCTGAGCAATGCACTGCCTGACATTCTCTCTGCATCTGTCTGCATAGCCTGTGCCGGTATGGATGCTGCACTGGTAAGCGTGCTGGGCGGTCTCTTTCCAGGGCCTGTTATTGCACTGCCTGTAAGCACTGGATATGGCGTTTCTTCAGGTGGTTTCACTGCACTGTTCTCATCTCTCAGCTCATGCAGCCCAGGTGTATGTGTGGTCAACATCGATAACGGTATTGGTGCAGCTGCAGTGGCTCTAAGGATTCTGGCAAAAAAGTAGAATCGTGTTCAGTGAGTCCAATTGATTGATGAGTAGTGCGATTCATCTATACCTTTACATAAACTGCGCACTAAAGTCAAAATTATTTCCAGCGGCGAACAGTTCCGCATTTATCTCCGTAATTCCCTAAAGAATTCTCTCTTGCAGTTCTTCTTTATCCATTGAAACTGAAGATAGTAAAGCGTAGTGATAGGTAACATATATTTTCCGTTTTCGGGCAATCAGATTATTCAGTGAGCTTCTTCTTCATAGAATTCGAATTGCTTATATATAAAGCTGAGGATAATGTTGGAGGGGAACAAGTGAAGACTATTGTAGTCGGTTCTTTAATAGAACTGGGGAGTTTGTGATGACAATAAATCAGTTCTGTCGTTTCTTGGGTGTGTGTTTAAAGTACGAATCAGCAAGCGAGACGCAGAACTCCCAGACCAAGCCAAAACACAATTGGAATCAAACATCATTTGCTGAAAGTTATTCGCCTAATGGAATTCTGGAGGTGTAACCAGCATGCCAACAATTGAACAGATAGATATTTGGCGGGAATCACCTTCGGAGCACCAGGGACTTGAATTCAAGGAAGCTAAAAAGCAGTTTGATAACAGGAAACTTTTCCGGTATTGTGTGGCCATATCCAACGAGGGTGGTGGCCATCTTATTCTCGGAATTGCGAACAAGCTTCCGCGCTTAGTTGTAGGGACCTCCGCATTTCAGAGTCCAATAAAAGTAACCGAACAAATTTTCAGAACTATTGGTTTCAGAGTAGACGTTGAAGAAGTGCATCATCCTGACGGACGTGTACTTGTTTTCTCTATACCACCACGTCCCAAAGGCACTGCATACCATTATGAAGGTTCATACATTATGCGATCTGGCGAGTGCCTTATTCCTATGACAGAAGATCAGTTGAGAAAAATATTTGCTGAAGGTGCTCCGGAATGGCTAGAGGAGCCTGCTATTTCCAGCCTATCCAGTCAGAAGGTAATTGAACTCCTTGATACACAAACCTATTTTGAGTTACTTGGATTGCCCTATCCAAGTAGTCGAGTAGGCGTTCTTGAGCGCTTAGTACATGAAGGGTTAATTGATGAAATACCAGACGGATACTCAATACGTCGGCTCGGTGCAATTCTCTTGGCAAAAAGACTAACAGATTTTTCTATTGATATTAGCAGAAAAGCTCCTAGTACTCTGTATACCTTAAACTTACGCATCCTGCTTGCTCTCCTTAGCCCCAGCATCGTTACTGGTTCAATTACATAGCGATGCTATGCGCATAAACCAGTGCCTTGCTGGAACTCAGGATAGCAGCGCATTATATCGAAACATTAAGGCGTACAAAGCACTAGAGTTGTTGTTTACTCCGGAGAATCAAAAATCCACACAAAACTTGATCAACCTGGGAGCAAAGGGTATGCCGTTGGTTTTCAAGGATTAATTGAGTTTGTTATGGGACAGCTACCACAGGATGAAGTTATTAAGAAAGCTCTTCGTAAGGAATCTAAACTTGTTCCTGAGATCAGTATTCGAGAGCTAATTGCCAACGCTCTTATTCATCAGGACTTCACAGTGTCCGGGATGTCTGTAATGATTGAAATTTATAGTAACCGAGTTGAAATCTCTAATCCTGGCAAGCCTATTGTTCCGGTTGATCGATTTATTGATGGGTACCAATCTCGAAACGAACGGTTGGCCGATCTTATGCGACGTTTCGCTATTTGCGAGGAGAAGAGCAGTGGTATTGACAAAGTAATCAAAGCGGTTGAACTCTTTCAATTACCAGCACCTGATTTTCGCAGTGTCTTTCGAAGAACAGCAGTTACACTATACGGGCACAAACCCTTCGAGAGAATGAATAGGAATGACAGGACTCGCGCTTGTTATCAGCATTGTGCCCTGCAATGGGTGATAAGCCAACCTATGACGAATCAGTCCTTGCGCGAAAGATTCAATTTATCAGAGAGAAAAAGCCCAATTATCTCGCAGATTATTGCGGCAGCAATTGATTCTGGTCTTGTTAAACTAGATGAATCAGTTGGTACATCTAGAAAGTACGCAAGGTATTTGCCTTTTTGGGCCTAATTCTTATTTAAGAGTTACCTGCATAATTCTCTATTCTTTCAGGTAACATACTCTTATACACCTAGATACTAATTTCATAATTACTGCCAATTGTATAAATGACTCCATCAGACTCGGAGTGAATTATCTAATAAGCACTTCATTTAAGAGTTACCTACCTTTTTCCTATGCCATCCTGCTAACATGTTCCTATACAAATAGTTAATTATTTCAATCTGAGAGTACCGGCGCGGAAATGCATGTTAAGAACCTCTCTGCCAAGCGACTTTTCCATTTATCACCCTTAACTTAGCTTCCTCGATGATTGTCGATAGCTTTTTGGGATGTGGATTCGTGAGTAAATTTCGATTAGCGATTTACTACCTGCTTGTGCTTGAAGCCTGTTACGCTTCAGGGGGCAGCCCTGTACCGGCTTCTGGCTTCCAGTGCTTCAAGCCACAGCTGGTGATATTTGTGCATTCGTTTGGGCATTAGCAGGTTGCTGAGTATTGCCAGAGTGCAACCCTTGGCAACCATGCCCAGGCATTGGCCTGTGAAACCGCCATGTTCAGTTGGTTACTCACATGAATCGGGCAGTTCTCCGGTTGTAATGATCTGGCCAGATCACAGTTGTGTTTTTGTTCTTATTCTTATTGATACTGCACTCCTTCGAGTTGCTCATAAAGGAACACTTTTCCTGTGCCCTGCTGAGCCCCTAGAAATCGGCCATCTGCGAGTATTCGTGCGTTGTAGATGCCTGAGTCTGGAAAGCAGTAACTGTCCAGGTATGCTCCTGTGAGGTCATATCTGTCGATGACTGTTACCGGGGCATAGTTGTTGCGTCTGTTGCTGTGCAGCAGAGAACCATCACTCATGTACTCGTCTACAACGATGTTTATCATTCCCTCCGGACCTCTGAACACGCAGCTTATGGAAGGGAACATTATTGTGGTAAGCTGGCCTGTTTCCTCGTTGTAGTTCCGGTAGGGTGGAGACGGGTCGCATGGAAGATCGCGTACACCTGCAAAAATCGGTTCTTCTGTATGCAGGTTGAAGATATAGAGTCGATGCTCGTATCTGGAGATAACTGCTATGATGTCCGGAGGAATAAATACTCCGCGAAGGTTGTCTCTGAAGTGAAAGCCCATTGTCATTGACGAGTCGGGTTCAATCTGTCCGAACGATCTTATAAGCCCTGAATCCGCATGAAATATGTGCAGAATCCCAGTTTGATGGTCACCGGAGAGAACCACAAATGTTGTATCGGAGAGGGCTATGAGATCTTCAGGATTATCAATTGATTCAGTTGTGATGAATTCACCGGAGTGAGTGAAGAAATCAATCCTGTTAAGGCCGGTATTTGCTACTGCTATCCAGTAGTTACCTGATGCAATGCTGCCGATGCCATGGAAGTGTCCCGGTCCCTCGCCCTGCTCTCCGGCTTTCCAGAAAACCTCACCATGGGGATTCATGCAAACCAGTTCCTGGGTTGCGTTGTCTGCCAGCAGAATAGTATCACCTTTTGCATAGAGATTCAGGGCTGTATAGAAAGGCGGGTTTAGATCTTCTTCTCCTCCCAGGGAGGTAACTCTGTTCAGAAGAATGTAGTGGGAGCTCTGGCCTTCCCAGAGACCTTCGTCAGAGGCTTCTGCATAAAGCTTCCACTTGGAAAGGGTATCAAGGCATATACCATTTGCTTCTTCATATCCAGGTTGATTCAAAACTACAATGGTATCGGTCTGACTGTTGCATGCCATTGATAGCGTAATGGTGATTACGAGAATTCCCGTGAACACACAGCGCATAATGCCCCTTTCCTTGTTCCATATATTATCTCTTCCATAGGAATCATAGATGATCTTACAGCTTGTATATATTGAATAAGATGAATCCTTGCGTCAAGGATGGAATTCTGATCATTTCGTGCTGTATTGAACCCTGTCTTTAGTTTGAAAGAGAAACATCAGGAATAGCGTTGCCCATACAAGATCTCCCAGTGCAAGAGCAAATGCCATCGCAGTGACCTTCCCCGAGATGAAGAAACAGGTAAATGCGCAGAAGAGGCAGAGTTTGCCCAACGCTCCCAGCCACACAATTCCCCTGTTGGCAGTTATCTGTCTTGAAACCATGTAGTATCCAATTCCGAAGATAAGCACGGCTGTAATGGCAATCCTGTAAAACAAAGTCTGATAGAAACAATCTGTATATGCATCTGAGCCAAAGAACAGCTGAAGCTGGAATTGATAGAAAGCAAGCCCGGCCACTGCTGCAATAACATTCCACAGAGCAGCCAGAAGAAACATTCTGCTGTAAAACCTGTCAGTCATAATGCTGCTCCGAACTTGTCACATAAATATGTCTACTCTTTCTGTTAGAACATAGCAATATCAGCGTTCAAATGTTTCCTGATCTGGAAGAGTACGGAAATTGCCCAGAGGTTTTGCAGATAGACTTGCCTTTGTGAATTCACAGGACGAGAAAATTGATTGACAATATCCAGCAAACAGGTTAAAATGTTAGCATGAATAAACTAAAGCCGGTATTGAGGAAGAGCCTTTTCTGGGATGTAGACTTTGATGGCATTGATTATCAGAGTCATGCCCGTTTTGTGATTGAACGAGTGCTCGCTCGGGGAAGCTTGAATGACTGGCGGCAGCTTTGCGGCTACTACGGATTGGAGAGAATCAAGAATGAAGCTCTTCAAATTCGTTATCTGGATAAACTTACATTGAACTTTTGTCACACATTCTTCAACATTCCAAAAGAGAAATTCAGATGTTACAATACAGATCCATCTATCCGGAAACTCTGGAGTTACTGAAAGAACTAATGCTACAGCCTTGTTTGCAGGATTTCTTTCTTGTTGGCAGAACGGCTCTGGCGTTACAGATCGGACATCGCATTTCCGTTGATATTGACATGTTCACCCCCTGCGAGTTTTCTTCCCGCAAAATTTTGTCTGAGCTGGAGAAGCATTTTGTAATTGCTAATGCAGCTTCTGGTAAGAATTCACTGAGCTTTGACGGAGCATTACAGGGCAGGAGCAATGAAATTGTAAAAGTGGATTTGATAAGATATGCCTATCCACTGATTAATCCGGTTCGAACAATAGACCAAGTCAGACTGCTTTCAGTTGAAGATATTATTCCAATGAAATTATCAGCAGTTGCAGGACGAGGTTCAAAAAAGGACTTCTACGATATATTCTACCTGCTTGATATGTACGGACTTGAGCAAATGTTAAGCTTGTTTGAGACAAAATTCCCGCAGACCAGCAAATTCCATATTCTTAAAAGCCTTTCATTTTTTGATGATGCTGAGGCAGAACCGGATCCACAGACAATAGAGAAAACTGATTGGGCTGTGATCAAAGAGAGAATTACGGCAGAAGTCAACGTTCTTGCTGGCAGACAGGGTTGAAAAGTTGTTTCAACCCTGATCCTGAAATTTCCTATTCTGTGCTGATAAAGTCTCTTAGCAGCATGTAATACTGGGTGTAGTCCTGAATGTTGTTGTGTGTGGCCTCAGGTATGGTGGCTGTTTCCAGAATGTCCCTGTTGAATTGCGCTATGAGGTTGTCTGTAGAGGAGCCTGGTATTATCTGATCATTCTCTGCTTTGATTATCAGGGTTGGTGCGGCGATCTGTGACACTCTTTCCGCCGAGTTGTATTTGTCTTTCATCATGAGCTGCATGGGGAAGATGGGATATGTTGCCTGGGCTATGTTCATCAGGCAGTCGTATGGCTCTACCAGCACTAATCTGTGAATGTCTCTTTCAGTGGCCAGGTAGGTGGCTACCCCTGTTCCAAGGCTTCTGCCGATAACTATTATGTGGTTGTGTGCCGGTGCTATGTGGTCGTATATGGCCATGGCGTCATCGTACAGACCGGTTTCTGTTGGTGAACCATCGCTTTCACCATAACCTCGGTAGTTGATGAGATAGATGGTGTGACTGCTGAACAGATCTTTGAAGTCTACTATGCTTGACTCTGGTCTTTCTCCATTGCCACCGAAATAGATTATTGCATTGCTGCTGCCGGGGTTCACCACCCAGCCTCTAAGGGTGATGTCTCCATTTCTGATCTCTATCTGCTGCTCGCCGGTTGCCAGAACTCCCGGCTGGGGGAAGTAGAGGAATTTTCTCTGGTTCAGATACAGGTACGCAGCTGTTGTGATGTACCCAACAGCGATAACCACAAGGGCTGAGGCTACGAAGGTTTTTATGGGATGCCTTTTCTTTGCTTTTCTCGGTTTTCTTGTTTTTCTTGTTTGGGTCGCTCTACCTGGTTTTTTTGCTTTAGTTCTTTCTATTTTCTTTTTCAAGATAACCTGCCGGATTGATGGATTTTCACTGGTTTTCCTTAATGTCCATCATAACAGATATGAAGGTTGTAGTGAAGGCGATATATGTGTGCAGGAAAGCTGTATTTTTATCTCACTGAATATTGAAACTCTGCAGAGTTTCTACAGCATCGTAATAATCGCTGGAGTGAACTCTTTTTACCAGACCTGTTCCCCTGTGATAACTGTACTCTCTGGTGAGGAACTGCCACCATGATTCTGTGATTACCGCACAATTGCTGAAATTGCCCGCTGGCGTATGTAACAATGCGGTTATGTCAGTTACTTCATATCCACCGGGGAAGCTGTCAGACAACATCCATGTTTCGTTAAGAGTAACAGGATACTTGATCAGTACATCGTACTGGTTTGAAAGGGTGCTGTAGTACAGTCTGAATTCTTCTGATGTTTGCCTGAGATATATGAATGAAGTATCCACAGATGTGGTGGAAGAGCCTGCTTCAGTGGTTGTGATATCAGCAATCGAGCGCAACTCATACAGCTGAAACCCATCATTGTGGTCTATCAGTCCGGTAACTCTTTTCTGGATAGAGCCAGCGTATATCAAAGTGTCAATTCCATCTGCAGATGAACCATCGTATTGGTAAAGCCACCAGTTTCCCACTGTGAGTGGGAACCAGTCTTCACTGCTGCTTGGCCCCAGGGTACTGTTGCCGCAGGCTGACAGTAGCAGAAGTGCTGAAGCAAGCACTTGAAGTAGCTGTTTCTTCAAAATATTCTTCCTGTTGTTTGCCGGTTTATTAAGATATCTGTGACTATCATAAAGAATTCTGCTTGAAAATCAAAGGCATTTAGTCACTGGATCGTAAGACTGATCAAGTCTGGAAAGAAGAGTGTTTTTCTGTTTTATGGTATCTTGCGTTAAGCCAGATGCTGATGTATGCTTTTGCTTCTGTATTTTTCAGTTTATCTCCACGCCGGGAGGTGCCTATGTTGATCAGCTTTACCGTTTCAAACTATCTTTCCTTTAAAGATGAGACTATTCTGAATATGATGCCTGGGAAGAGTGATTCCATGAAGAATCACCTTCTGGTTGATACTGCGAACAAAAGCACAGAACTTCTTCCTTTTGCGGTGATGCATGGAAGCAACGCAAGCGGTAAAAGCAATTTAATAGCAGCACTTTCATTCATGAAGAATTTGGTTTTGCGTGGTGTTGTGCCAGGTGCCGAGACAGGCGTTATCCCTTTTATGCTTGACAGAAGGATGCTGAAAGAACCGAGCAAATTTGAAGTGGTATTCAGACAGGATGATGTGGTTTACACCTACGGTTTTGTCGCTTCTCGAGAGAGAATATTTGAAGAATGGCTTTTTGGCTATTTCTCAAACCAGGAATCTCTGATCTTTGAAAGGGTAACCTCTGATACCGGAAAGGCCATGATCAAGTGTGGAGGCAGATTGCTGAAGGAGAAGGGTAAGAAGTTCCTGGAGGTTTACGCGTCTGGCACCCGACAGGAGAAGTTGTTCATAACAGAGGCTTTTGCTCAGAACACTAAAACTGTAGAGCCTGTTATTCAGTGGTTCTATTCATCACTTGTTATTATCACCCCGGCAACAGCCTTTATCAGTATCGAGTTGACGGCAAGTCATAATTCGGACTTCAGGAGTTTTCTGGAGAACTTCCTTCGGTCTGCCAACACTGGAATAATTGATGTGGTCTGCTCGGAAGAGTTATTCGTTCCCACAAAGCACCTGAGAGACCTGCCCAGAGATACTGTTGCTGACATTATCACAGAGCTTTCCCTGCAGGGGAATGGAATGATGAATGTGAACATGCCTGGAGCAACTGCTATTCTGCGGAAGACTGAGAACACCATAATGTACCTTGAGATGCGCTTCGGTCATGCCGGGGCGGACGGTGAAGTCTTCCATGTGAAGAAAGATATGGAATCAGACGGTACGAAAAGACTGATAGAGATAGCGCTGGTTCTTGATGCAGCAAGATCCAGGGACATAGTTCTTGTTGTGGACAGCCTTTGCAGAAACCTGCATACACCTGTAACGAAGTTCTTTATACAGACTTTCCTTGCAGAGGTTCTTGGAAACGGCCAGAAAAGCCAGTTGATCTTTACAACACATGATACGAATCTGCTTGATAAAGCTCTATTCCGAGAAGACGAGATCTGGTTCCTTGAAAAAGACAAAGAGGGAGCTTCTCACATCTCAAGTCTGGGGGAATTCAAACAGAACAAGGGACATTCTTCAGAGAATGGTTCCATGAAACCCCATCGGGAATTTATTGGTGGAGGAGAAACTCACCTGTGGCTGGGTGGCTGATAAGCCGTTCTGTGTTCTGAGTACTCAATTCATGCAATGCTATTCGTCTGTGCCTGTTACAAAATCTCGTAACAGCATGTGATACCCGGGGTAGAGCTGTATATCGTTGTGGGTAGCGTTGTGTACCGTTGCTACCTGTGGAGTTATGAGACTGAAGTGTGTAACAAGATCGTCGGTTGATTCAGAGGGAATAACTTCATCGTTCTCCGCCTTGATTATCAGTGTCGGCGTCGTGATATCCTGAACCCTCTGTGCCGAGTTGTATGGATCGGTGATCAAAAGCTTTACTGGAAAAATCGGAAAAATTGACTGAGCGATCTGAGCCATACAGTCATACGGTGTTACAAGCACCAGCCGGTGAACATCCCTCTCGGTTGCCAGGTAGACCGCAACACCGGAACCGAGACTTCTTCCAATTACTGAAATGTGGTCGTGATCGCCTGCTATGCGGTCATAGATCGCTACAGCATCCAGGCATAGATGCTTTTCCGAGGGCAGACCTTCGCTTTCCCCGTACCCTCTGTAGTTTATCATGTAGACTGCCTGGTTGTTGAATAGGTACTTGAAGTCTTCAAGGCTTGCTTCAGGTCTTTCGGCGTTGCCGCCGAAGTAGATAATGGCGTCGCTCTTGATCCGGTTTACAACCCAGCCTCTGAGGATGATCTTGTTCACTAAGATCTCTACTTGCTGTTCTGTGATCTGCAGAACTCCCGGTTGTGGTCGGTAGAGGAATTTCCTCTGGTTCAGATAGAGATAGACCCCTGCAATAACATAGATAACTACAAGGGCCAGAAGGATCTTTCTGGTCAGCGACTTAATAGATATGTGTTTTCCCATTACTGTTTTTACCGCTGTTGAATATTGGAGTCTATAAGTGATTCTGCCATGTGATAAGACTCAACGGAGTACACTGTTTTTATCAGCCCTGTACCCCGGTGAAAGTACGAATCGTATGTACCACTGCCATTGTAACCAGCGGGATAAACAATCACAGAACAATTGCTGAAATCTCCTGCAGGTAAAACAACCAATGGTTCAAGTCTTATGCCCATTGGTGCTGAAGTCTCCATCAGCATTGCCATTTCACTGTTCATCATTCCGAAAGAGATCCAGACATCATACATATCAAGAGAGGTAGAGGTGTACCCTCTGAGTTCTGTAGCGGTATTTCGCAAATAATCAAAGGTGGTATCAGCAGATGACTCTGCAGCATCTGAGGCTCTGATGGTACGCATTTCATAGATAGGGAAGCCAGCTTCATGAGTAAGAAGATCAGTGATCTCACAAAGCCTGGTTCCAGTATTGAATGTGGTGTCATTGTCTGCAAAGGAGAAGCTTTCCATTTCGTAAAGCCAGCTGTTGCCCACTGCCAGAGGGAACCAGTCTGCAGAGTCTTCTGCGTCTGCCGGCACACTGGATACCAGCGCGAAAAGAACGAAAACGGTGGTGAATGCATTGTGATACTTCAAGATATTTCCTTTCTTTCTGATCACCGCAGGCCTGCTTTGATCCCGCCCCATGAAACACTTTCAAGAGCATTGGTGGTATAGCTTAACATGGTATCATCGATGTACCAGTAATGGGCATCGGTTGCAATTATGTGAAATGCGAATTGAACAATCTTGCCAGACCATGACGAGTCAAGTATCTCTGTCTGCTCGTACCATTCAAAACCGGTGTAAACACCTGTGTCTTCTTCACTCCAGAGAACTATCCAGTCACCGCTGTTCATATCTCTGATCTCTGTGAAGGCATCTGCCAGCCACATTTGCTGAATCAACTGCAACAAATATCGCAGCCTGTTCCGATTCCAACTGCTTTGACAAATACTCTTTGAATAATTCAGCCCCCTGTGGGGAACAGGTAAAGAATGGATCAAGCTTTTTGTGGTAATCCATGAGCTCAATCCAGAGATCGCCTATCTCTGTAAGATCGGAAAGCTCAGCTTTCCTTATTGTTACATTGCCGGTCTGCATGATTCTGTAGATCCCTCTTTCTCGTCGTTCCACCGTAAGTAGCATACCGTAGATATCATGCTTGTGTCAAAGCATCAGACAAGTGTTTGTTGTTGTACCTGAATCCCAGGAGGGCCATGGTGATTGACACAATGGATTGCAGTATTCATCTTCTTCGTTGAGGTAGCCGAACAGCTTTCTTCAAATACCTTATTGAGACTCCTCTCAGGAGAATGCCTAAGAATAAGCACTCTGAAAGAGCCACTGGAGGTAAAGATGAAATACTACGAAAGTCACGAGGACTGCTACAAAAAAGTAAAGAAAAGCAATACATCCTCATGGGATGAATTTCAGGGGGAAGCAGATGCCTTTGAAAGCTTCTACATGAAAGAATTCCTGACGGTCGCACTGGACAGAATAAAACCGGAATCCAATTCAAGAATACTGGATATTGGTTGCGGTACAGGGCCTGCCGCCTGCTTTCTTGCTCAGCAGGGCTACCTTGTTGATGGCATTGATGTTTCCCGAACTGCTGTTGAAATGGCTCAGACAAACGCCAGGGAGCGAGGTCTGAGCATACATTTCTCCGTGGATGATATATGCAGTATTTCTGAAACCGGGTCTGGTATTTACGATGTTATTTCAGACACGCACTGCATGCACTGCATTACCCATGACGCAGACAGAAAAGCCGCGCTGTCCAGCATTTTCAGGCTGCTTAAAAAGGGCGGGTATTTTGTAATGGAGACAATGAGCATTGAAGATACCTCCAGGTGGTCTCACAATGGAGGAATGAGAATGGATGAGCAGGGTATTCTGTGGAATGAGGTTAAGGAAGACTCTCCGTACGATAAAGTATTTTTCAAGGGTAAATTCTGGATGTGTACCAGGAGAGTAATGAGCCCCTCAGCTTTGCAAAAAGAGCTTGAACAGACAGGTTTCATGATAGAATATTTTGGAACCACTCAGGATATTGACATAGAATATATGGCGGATTTTCAGGCAATATGCAGAAAACCCCCTGCCTGAAATGAAGCGCAACCTGGCCTGTAACGGAGAGCTCACCGAGAGCAACGGAGCCTATACATGAGGGCGTCCCGAGAGCAACGGAGCCAGCAACAGAGCGCGTCCCGAGAGCAACGGAGCCAGCAACAGAGGGCGTCCCGAAAGCAACCGAGCCAGCAACAGAGGGCGTCCCGAAAGCAACCGAGCCAGCAACAGAGCGCGTCCCGAGCGTTAGCACGGAGCGTTAGCACGGAAAGCAACCGAGCCAGCAACAGAGGGCGTCCCGAGCGTTAGCAC
>JAGLQD010000040.1 GCA_023136985.1 Candidatus Sabulitectum sp.
ACTGCGATTAAAAAGGTAAATGCTGCTGAAACACCGGAGGCCAGACAAGAGGCAGTCAAGCTGGCTCAGAGTCTTATAGACAAAGCCGGAAGAACAAGACTCATGCATCCGAACAAGGCAAAACGCCTTAAAAGCAGAGTACTGTAGCAGGTTCAGCGATCACATAGATACCCCCGGGATTTTCAAACCCGGGGGTTTTCTATTCGTACAGTTGAAAACGGACACTGTTAATCCGAAAGTGTAAAATTGTAGCGCAGCGTGGTCCAGACTCCCACTGGTATCCCGTTATTTCTTGCGCTGGTCCAGCGTGTGTTCAGCACCGCTGCAAGAGCAGCATCGTCAAGTGATGAAACTCCGCTGGTGTTCATCAGCTGTGCATCCCGGACAACACCTTCAGTGTCAATGTAGACCCAGAGGGTAACCACGCCTTCAACTCCCGCAAGCCTGGCCATCTCCGGATAGGCGGGGGGAGGCATGAATGTGCAATTCGGATAAACTTCAGCAGGCATGAAGCCCGGAGGACCGATCTCTTCGGTAGTTCCACCTCCGGAATTGAAATTTTCAATAGTGGTGGCAGAGCTCAATCCTGTGGTATCAGTGCTGAGAGAAATAGTAACATCAGGAGTCACCTGCTCGATGGCCTGCTCAAGCTGCTCTTCAATGGCAATGTTCTCTTCGATCACCTCATCCTGCTTATCCTCCACGGAAGAATCGTAGGGAAGAAAAGCATCCACAGCCTCCATGGCATCGTCCATGGTTCTGGTGGAAAGCCTGCCCAGTTCAGTTCCAGGTATGAATTGAAAAAGTATGTTGATAAACAGGAGACCGGCAAGCAAACCGATCTCCATTCCCATTCCGTTTGTGCGTGTCATTTCATACCTCCTTTCTTTACTGTGATACAGCAGAAAGAAGGATATTATTCCAACTCAGATATCAGCTGTTACTTCGCTGACCCCTCCTGGAAGATCACGAACGGAAAACCCGGCATCTGAAAGATCATCCCT
>JAGLQD010000400.1 GCA_023136985.1 Candidatus Sabulitectum sp.
CTCCTGACCCTCTATTCGATAATGTTTATGTTGCACCACCGTGTCAACCACAGCAGGGTCATAAGGCAATTTGACAAATAGCTTTTATATTCTTCTGCGTAACAGCATGTTAGCAAACATCAATATATATTGTTTGTATGTGTTTATCCGAATTAATTATCTGGCTCTTCGTCAGGCATCAAGTCTCTTTATTTGCTTAAGCGCAGGCAGCTGAACGGTTACAGTTTCCATTTAAGCTGAAACTCGATCTCTTCTTCATTCTCGCTACGTTCATGCTCAATGCTGATAGTGGCATCATGGGGAACACTCACCCGTTCACCAGCCACTTGTATTCGAAAACGAGTATCATCCTCCAGGGAGTCGGCAAGTCTCCTGAGCTTTTCTATGAATTGCTTCTTCGGGTAATCCTTTTCAACATCACGCTTCTTCTTTTCCATTCTCATCTCCTGTTCAAGGTTCTGTATTTTCGGAAAAGCTTCTATCTGGCCCTTCGCCATGCATTCTCAGCAGGCTCCTCTATGCGACTCCAGACTTCCTCAGGGGTTCCGCTTCCATCAATAACGGTCATTTTGCCCTGTTTCTTATAATACTCCACCACTGGCAGGCATATCTTTTCATGCTGTTCCAGACGGTGAACGATTGTTGAGGTCTCCATATCGTAATTCATCCGTCTTGAAGTTTTTCCCCGGGCATCCAGTCGCTTGATAAGCTCAAGAGTAGGACACTGGATGTCCAGCGTGAATGATACTGAAGAATTGATCTTGCGCAATAATCCATCAAGTATGTAAGCTTGAACCAGTGTTCTGGGGAAACCTTTAAAAACAAAACCACTTGCCTCCGGGTTTCTTCTTATGTGCTTCTCAATAAGTTTAATAACAATCTCATCCGGCACAAGATCACCTTTGTCGCAGATGTTCTGTACAGTCTGCCCTACTTCAGATCTTTTCCTGATCTCTTCCTTAAGCATTTCTCCTGTAGAGAGATAAACCAGGTTGTAGTTCTGTGCCAGCTTGCGCGCCTGAGTTCCGCGACCGGCCCCGGGATACCCCAGCAACACTATGTTAAACAACACCTTGCGCAGTTCCTTGTCAATAATATCTTCCAGCTGCCTGTAGATATCCTCAACAGAGCCTGCACCATTAACCTGAAAGAAAATGCCCTGATCTCTGTAGAACCTGGCAACTGGAGCAGTTTTTTCCCTGTACTCTTTCAGACGATTCTTTATCACAGCTTCGGTATCATCACTGCGACCGGATGTTTTTGCTCTGTGAAGAAGGCGTTTGAGAGATTCTTCAGGGGTAACATCAAGAAAAAGCAGGCAGGTAAGAGATGTATGCATCTTCAGAAGAAGCCCCTCAAGTATGTAAGCTTGAACAAAGGTTCTTGGAAAACCGTCAAACAAAAAACCTGGAGCATCAGGGTTTGATGTAATTTTCTTCTCTATTATCTGAACGATGATCTCATCAGAAACAAGGCCTCCAGCTTCGATGATGGATCTGGCTGCCTCACCCAGACTGGTACCGCTCCTGATCTCTTCACGAAGGATGTTACCGGTGGAGATATACACAAGATTGTGCTTTTTCATCAGCAATTCTGATTGAGTTCCCTTACCTGCACCAGGAGCTCCAAACAGTGCAATATTCAGCATTGGGTTATCCTCTCTTTGCTCCGGTCTGTATTACTCTTCTCAGTGTCTGGCTTCCGGAAGAAGGTATTCATTCATATGATCCCAGTAGAAGAATAAC
>JAGLQD010000401.1 GCA_023136985.1 Candidatus Sabulitectum sp.
ACCTACAAAGGCCACACTGATGCCGTCCATGTCCATGAAAATGTATGGAACAACAGGGGCGGGTATTTCACCGTCCAGTGTGGTGAAATTAGTGCAGATAACGGGAAAATCCGCCATTCCTGCTTTTTCAATGGCGTTTACCGCTCCATGGTCAAAGTCATGATTACCCAGTGTCATCATGTCATAATCCATGGAATTCATCCATTCCATCATGAATTCACCTGAGTTATAGTTACCCACAGGGGTTCCCTGCCAGATGTCTCCAGCATCAATAAGAAGGCAGAATTCACCGTTCTCACGGCATTCATCCCGAACCTGATTCACATAGGTGGCAATCCAGGCTCCCCCGCCGATTCCAGGGGGAAAATCGGGGTTCATGAAAGACGCCTCCCGCGAGGCGATTCCTCCGTGAACATCGTTGGTATGAAGAATGTTTAAATAAACAATCTCAGCCCGGACAGAGGTTGCCAGAAGGAATAGTACCAGCGCAATTCTTGTGAGCATGATACCTTCCTTTCTAGAATGTCCTCGAAACACCAAGGGTAAATGCAGTTCTGCTGGATTCTACCACAAGAGAATCCCCTGATGTAAATGACGGAAGACCATCTGCCTGATACTGGTCCCAGCGAACAGGTGAGAAGCTTATTGCCGCGTCCACAACAAGATCATCAATGATCCAGCCAAGACCTGTTGTAAACTTCATTCTGTCAAGAGCACCTGCAATGGGAGAACTGTCGTATTCGAAGCCAGCTCTGCCTATTGTGTTCCCTGGTAAAGTATTCTCTACGCCGGCACCGAATCCCCATGAATTCCTCATGGCTGCATCCAAGTCATCAATTTCAACAGACGATGTGCCTGACCACCAGAAATCGGCAACAAACAGACTCATAAGTCTGTTACCCGGCAGATATCTTAAACCTGCTCTAACTGTCATGGGAAGAGTCAAGTCGATCTCTACTGTGTCTACTTCACATTTCCAGCTTAACGGTTGCTCAATTCCAGCACAGAATGTTACCCTGCCAAGATCGATCAGTGCAGACCCGCGAGCCATCATTCCTGAAATATCGGTTTCAACCTCATTTTCAAGATCTGAGGCAGTTGGATCTACATAATCAATACGGTGATCCAGGGATCGGGTTCCAGTTACAAAACTGCCACCGGCTCCGAAGGAAAACATTTCCCACTGGGTCCAGGCTGCTGAAAGTCCGAAATCACTCAGCATTCCACTGATGTCCAGTGTTTCCTCTGCAACCTTCACATAGTCGCCATCATTCATTACCCTGCTGTACGCATAACCAAATGATGAAGCTGCTCTCCATCCAGCTGAAACAGCCAGGTTGCCCTGCTTCCATGAAAGGGCTGCTGCTCCGGGGAGAGGGTGAAAGTTCTGATTGAAACTGTGCTCGGATTCCCCTACCACCCCACCAAAACTGTCATAAACTCTTCTGGTTCTTTTTTCAATATCCAGAGCCAGAGCCCCGGTGATACCTGCGCTGAAACCTTCAGGAAGCAGTGCCGCTGCCACAGGGTTCTGCACCGCTGCCAGGGGAGAACCATCTGCATACACAGTGTTGCCCATACCTGCTGCCGCCGCTGAACCGGAAACTCCCTGATCTCCCAGCCACAATACCTCAGGCAGGCCGCCTGACAGGGCCAGAAGAATAATCAATCCGCCTGCTGTTATACCCATTTGTCCTCCTGCCTACCAGCGAATGTCAAGCTGGCAGCGAATACCGTAATCGGTGACATGATCACCGAAATCTGTTACTGTTTCATCCGGATCTCCCTGATAGTGATACTGATCATCGGGGTCCGGTCTGTAAAATCCATTATGGGGAAAAAAAGTGTCTTTTCTGACAAACTTGAAGCGAAGCTGAAGATTGTCCGACAGTGTATTCTTCATGGTGACATAGAACTTTGTTCCGTCCCCATCAAGAAAATCTATCCCTGTATCTTCAAATTCCCACTGGCTCATGCCATCGGTTGTCCAGAAAGTACTGCCACCCAGAACTGAGAGTTCAGGGCTGAATTCATGCTCCCACCGCATGGCCAGAAAACCGCCACACATGTTTCTATCATCTCCGTAAAGAGGATTGGGAGTAAGCTCCACGTTTCCGTACCTGAGCTCCATGCTGAAATAATCTCCACCAAAGGGAAGAGAGAATGTACGGAGTGTGAATTCCTGTGTACGGGAGTTACTTGGTACGATGTCTTTGTGGTTGATCTTATCCTGGAACTTGTACTTTAAACGGAATCTCACCGGCCATACCGGCCGGTACTCCACTTCCCCTTGAAACCTGAGGTTCTCAGTGTCATAAGCCAGATTCCGCCAGACATCAAGATAGACCTTTGTAAAGGTAACCTGACGACTTACCTGGAAACGAGTCTCCATGTAGAGACCCTCTTCAGGTTTAGGCACAGGAAGATCTGCAAACTGAGAGGCAAGTGGATCATTCAGCCTGTAAGGCTTCTCGAAAACGGTATCATCAAACCTGTGCTGTTCCGAAAAAGCCCGGTTGTACGGATTCATGAAATCAAGAGCATAGTTCCTGTATGAAGCCGAAACATTAAACCAGTTGTTCTGCCAGTTGGCAGTGGTAATGCTTGCCCAGGCACCGTTGTCCTGTCTTACAGCTTCAACCTCGGCACTCATGTTTTCGTACACGGTCTGTGCAGAACCTGCAAGATAGCTCAGTTTGTCACCTGCGGGCATATAAGCGTACTCTGGACAGTCCCAGGTGTATGTATCGTTGGGAATGTCCATTCCGGCCACGGAAGGGTTCAGGGAGTCGCTGTACTGTATCTGAAGAGTTCCTATACCGATTGCTGTACCAACTGGAAGATAATCTCCCATGTCATAGAAGGCATAACCACCGTAAGTGGTTTCATTAAGAACACCGCTGTATTCCTCCGGTCTGAGTTCTCCCTGGTAGAGAACATTCGGCGTACCGTCCAGATTTGTCAGCGCATCACGAGGTGTGAATGAACCAAAAGCATAACCGAGCACCGGTCCTGCTTCAATCTGGGTTGCGCCTCCAAGAAGAGCATTCTGCCTGGATGAGGTCAGATCAGGGGTCAATCCCCATGTTCTGTATGTATTTCTGTACATGAGTTCGTCGGAGTTGTCTATCAGAAGACCCTGAGCAAGGGAAAGCCTGTAGTTACCAGCTATCACCTGCCTGACAAATCCGTCATCCTGGAAGGAAAAATATGCCTTTCCAACATCGAATCTATCATTTACCGACGCATCCAGCCCGGCTGCAAGATCGCTTCCAGCAATAGAGTTAACCCCTCTGGCGAGCCTGGCTCCTGCGCGATATCTGTCTCCTGAGCCCACCCTGACCCTGTGGCTGAAACCAGTCACATCACGGGCTTCCACAAGTTGTGCGTATTCTGATTGCAGTCTTGTAATAAGCTCAAGGCTGTCTATGGAAGTGGAAGAAAGCTCTCTTCCTCCTTCGAGAATATCCGATATCGCTGCCTGCAATTCAGAGATCTGCCCTTCGATCCCGTCATCAATTCCACTTCGGCCCTCGTTGTCATCATATATGAACCTGTAACTGCCGTAAAAATCAGTTGAAGAGTAATCAGGCTCACGGGTGGAAACATAGTCTCTCATATTGCGGTAACCGTAGTAACGGAGATTCTCAGTACTGCGCAGGGATGAGACAGAAGATACAGGCCCAAGGCTTCTGAGTCTGCTGTCTACCGATGCTGCATCGATAAAACTCACCCTGTCCAGGCTGCGAAGATCCCACCAGGAAACCTGGTTGATGGGCATGGGTCTTAAAAGAAGATCCTCCCAGTACTCAACTGCAGCATCTCCCGGACCATCTTCCTGAGCAAGTCTTTCCATAACATTAAGGATCTGTGATGAGATCTCCGGTTCAGGCACAGGCAGAACAATCACATTCTCCCTGAGCCATCCAAGGGTGGCAGGTGTGAATCCTGGAAGATCCACCACCTCATAAATATTCTCCAGCCCTCCAGTGCCCTGTATGTAGTCGTAAAGAACAACAACCTGTTCTGAAGTAAGTCCCTCCAGATCAAGCAGTTCCTCGTAAGTCGCAGAGTTCAGGTCGAACCCGTCAGGCACAGCGGCCAGCATTGAAGCAAGCAGCAGGCTAAAAAGCATATGTCACCCCAATTGCGTGTGACAGATTCAGCTCAGGATGGGTCTGCACAGAGTAGCTGGCCTTAACGCCTTCTACAACCGCAGAGAATCCTCCGGTGAATACAGCTGGACCGCTCATGGCCCCTGCATAAACTGTAAGGGGCCCAAGAGGAAGAGCACCTCCTACTCTTATTCTGGTTCCTCTGAAATCCCTTGAAAGAGCAAATGCAGTAACAAGTCCATCAGCAGGCTCATATGAAATACCCGCGTCCATCTGTCGGTGCATATACTCTTCCGAATTACCAATTCGGGATTCAAGCGGGTTCTTTACAGCAGCAGCAAATGCCCATCTGTCGTACATGGTCACCCTGAATCCGGCGTTGACCGAAAAAGCCATTGAACTTCCGTAACTGCTCACTCCGTCTTTGATGTCCACTCTTGCAAGAACAGGCTGCAGCCCGAAGGAAAAATCACGGGAAAGCCTGCCTGCAATTGTGGCTGCAATGACCTGCTCGTTGTAAAGTTCGCCTCCAAACCACCTTGCACTGCCTGCAAGGTTCCAGTTCTCGGATATGGGTGCTCCACCGTCAATACCGGCAGTTGAAAAATCAAAATTGGAGTAGGGCATGTTTCCGGATATGGCAACAGAGGCTCCGGTAATGGATGCCACAGACGCGGGATTCCACATGCTGCCTTCAAGACCGGCAAGAACTACTCCGGTACCCCCCATGGCCATGGCCGGTATCCCCATCTCCAGCTCTTCAAAAGAGCCTGAGGCAGGCAAAGCCAGCACAAGCACAAGAACAAGAAGGGCTGCTGTTGTGTTGATTCTCATGTGATCCCTCCTATTCCAGTGGCGCCGCGATAACCACGGTCTCGGTTGTTGTCAGCCTGTCTCCATTGGGAGAAACTCCCTCAAGCAGAAGCAGATACTGTCCCATTGGTAAAAATTCGTTCCAGTCATCTCTGCCGTCCCAGTTGAAAACATCACCTGCAGGAGAGTTTATCGCCAGGTGGGCAAGATCCCTTCCAGCACGGTCGTACAGAGTAAGATTAAATCTTGTGCCCTGCGGACCGCTGTACTCTATCTGCATTGTCTCACCAAGATCAGGAGCGAATGGATTACCGGAAACATCAAGATGGAAGTAATCCCCAACTGATGGATTGAATACGATGATATCGCTCTGATATCTTGGCAGCAACTGGTAACCGGAATCATAAGGCTCAGTGGAATCGTACTGCCCGCCTATTCCGATCATGAACAGCCTGGTTCCAACATTCACAGCAGACACGTCGATACCGGTTGTCTCATTAACTCTGATCGGGATAACTGTCTGTCCGTTCCACACATCGAAATTGTACCCGCCACCGGCACTGGATGGAGCTGTAGCAACTGTGACCCACTGTATGAGGCTCTGATCGCCTGCTGCTATGAGCATTCCCTCAATTGGTTCGGAAACGGGCTGATTCCGTACTAGCTGAACAGGAGCAGGCATACCCGGGTTGCCCACATAGCTGTAATCATCCACTGATTCGGGAGAAATCTCAGTAAGACCGTTGTAAGCTTTGATCTCTCCTGTAAGCTCCCACTCTTCTCCGGGATTCATGTTGCCCGGCGCTTCATAAGCATAAACATTAATACCAGCAGTTGTATCCTGCATGTAAAAACTGTATCCCGAAGTGGAAAACAGTGTGGTTTCACATGTCACAACCCCACTGATGGTAACAGTCTCGCCCAGCAGATCAGGAATTCCATCTCCATCACTATCAATTCTAGCCTCGGCTATAGTGAGAACCTGGGCACCGGCAAGGCTGAACAGCACCAACACCGGCAAAAGAATCTTTGTCATTATTCCTCCCTCTCCCAGCCGCTGTATTGCTAGCGGCCTGTTCTAATTTCAGCATCTGCCAGATCGGCTGCTCGGGAAAGAGCATCCTCCGGCGTCATTCTGCCGTAAAGTACAATTTCTACTGATTCAGAAAGAAAAGCTCTGCCATCATACCAGGCAGTGATCTGAGGCTCAAACACTGCATAATGCAACTGCTCGAGAACT
>JAGLQD010000402.1 GCA_023136985.1 Candidatus Sabulitectum sp.
TCTGCAAAGTCCAGAGAAATCCTTTGAGCTGATTCCAGCGGAAGAGGCTCAACAACTGCGTCTGGATTAATACCTAAATTATTCATATTCTGATCCAGACCTGCCGCGTTGAAGAGGCTGCTGTATGATGTAAAAAGAGACTGCTCTCTTCTGCTTACAGTAAGCTTGTCACCGCTTTCCTGGACCTGGACCTGAAGCAGTTGAAGTGTTGTAATTGCTCCCAATTCGTAAAGAGCTTCGGTTCTTTCCAGCTGACTTAACGATCTTTCGTGTGCGGCCTCGGCAGCTTTTTTAAGTTCAACAGCCTCAAGAACTCCGTAATATGCGTTAACAACATTCATGGTCACATCAAGTACATCACCTTTGTGATCTACCTCAGCAGCCTGAAGAGACAGCTCGGAGGCCTCTAAATAAACCCAGTTCTGACCCCCGGACTGCAGAAGTTCCTGTGAAAGAGAAAGGCTGGTTGAATAGGAATTTGATTCGATATCTTCAATACCTCCACTGGCGGCATTCATGCTCGTCCATCTTCTGGTGGCTCCTGCAGACAGCGTAAGGGATGGCCATAAAAATGCTTTGCTGCTGGTAAGAGAAGCCTGAGAGGAGAGCAGAGAAGCATCAGCGGAAGAAATTGCAGGCGAATTCTGATATGCCAGAGAAACCCAGCCTGCAAGATCCAGTTTCTGAACCTGGTCAGCCGCAGGCTGAACGGAAATCAACATTGAAATCAGTATTGACAGTATTGTCATGATCCTCCTTCAGCTCCCTCTGGAGCGATAAAGACTGGAAGTGTAAGTAAAAGAATTCCAAACAAATATATGGTCCATGCAAGTCTCTGCCCAAAAGATGAGGTTTCGTTCCATCCAACTGAAAGCCCTCTACCCCACAGGTAAACGGTTAGAAGAGAGGCAACATCAAGTCTTGCAGCAAAAAGTATCAGAAATACTGACAATCTTGACATTGAAAGACCCATCATCCCCTCTGCAGGACTCCATGAAAAACCTTGTGGAAGAGAAAACAGATAAGCCAGGAGCGCAAGAAAAGCCACCAGAATCATAAATGCTCCCATGGAAAGGAAGCTGCTTGAGATCGCAGGTAAAAGAGGTTTCCTGCCCCCTATGGCAAAAGAGAGTATGAAAGCACCAAGCCCTGCAGCTGATGCAAGTATTCCCCTTTCAATAAGCAGCCATATCGGCATCATAAGGTCAGATTCAGAGGGTACTATCCCCTGCAGGATGAAAGGGGTTAAACCAATAAACAGAATAACTGCAGCAGCTCCTGAAAGTGCTTTGTTCTGTTCCCTGCCTGTTACATAGGCATATGCCTTATCAGGATTGAAGAACTGTATGAATACGGCAAAGAAAGCAGTCCAGGCAGAAGCACTGGACACGGTATTTTCGGGTTTATTGGCTGGCAACTGGTTTTCCCTTCAAGGTTTTGCGGTAAACTTCCATGTACTCTGGAACTCTGTTGTCCCATGAAAAATCAGAACTCATGCATCTTCTTCTGAACCA
>JAGLQD010000403.1 GCA_023136985.1 Candidatus Sabulitectum sp.
AACTTTCTTCTGTTCCTCCAGGCCTCAAGAAGGCTCTGAGCAACTTCTATGAACTCTTCATATCCGCCGGAAAAAGAAAATCCGGTATTGGTAGAAACACTATCCGCAAGACCACCCACAGATCTCACAAATGGCACTGTGCCATACCGCATGGCCATGATCTGGCCAAGTCCGCAAGGCTCGAATACAGACGGCATCAGGAACGCATCAGCACCGGCGAATATTCTTCTTGCCTGACGATCATCATAAGCTATGGTTACTGAAATTCTACCGGGGTACTCTTCTGCGGCCAGAAGAAGAGCCTGCTCAGCCCACAAGTCACCTGTGCCTAGAATTACAAGGCTAAAATTTCTCTGCATGAACCAGGCTATCCCGGAGATGACCAGATCAATTCCCTTTTGAGATGTGAGCCTGGTGACCATTCCCAGCAAAGGAGCATCAACAGACGGCTCGATACCCAGCTCAACGCAGAGAGCTTTTTTGCAGAAGTCTTTCCCTCTCATGCTCCCGGGTGAGTAATTGCTGACAATCTTGTTATCCGTTGCTGGATCCCACAATGCAGGGTCAATACCGTTAAGTATCCCTGTAAGTTTTTGTGAGTGTTCTCTTAGAACACCATCAAGGTCGCAACCGAATTCAGAAGTTGTTATCTCTACGGCATAAGTGGGGCTTACTGTTGTTACCTCATCCGCAAAAACAATTCCACCCTTCAATGAATTCCAGTCCCCCCAGAACTCAAGTCCGTGAATTGTATACAACGTCTCCGGCAGAAAGGTTGTCTGGTAGTCTGAATGCGAATACCGACCCTGAAACTGGAGATTATGAATGGTAAGAACTGTTGCAGTATCCACTTCCCTCAGATATACAGGTATCAGTGATGTCTGCCAGTCATGACAGTGAATAATATCGGGGACAAAGCCATCAACACTGGAAAGTGAGGCTACGGCTCTGCTGAAAAAAGAAAATCTTTCAGCATTGTCCTCCCAGTCTGAGCAGGAATCAGGTCCGTAGATTCCCTTTCTTTTAAAATACTCATCTTTGGCAACAAGATAAACGGTAACGCCAGCTATTTCTGTACGGGCAAGACCAAACGGCTCCCCCAGAAATGTTTTCTCACTGGATATCCATTCAATCTCAAATTCACTTGGATCTATGTCACCGTAGTACGGAATGATCACAGAAGTCTGTACACCGGGAATTCTGTTTAATGCCCCTGGCAAAGCGCCAACCACAGAACTCAATCCCCCTGTACTTACCAGAGGATAAACCTCAGATGCAGCATGAAGGATTCTCATTCTTCATCTCTTTTCTTCATTCTGAAAATAATAACA
>JAGLQD010000404.1 GCA_023136985.1 Candidatus Sabulitectum sp.
GACAACCCGAGTACGGACACTATTTCAGAAACATTCAACGGACCCATCTCCAGAAGAAGAGTGATCCGAAGCCTGTTTCTCTCTGCAAGCGCTCTGAATATTTTTTCCATTTCCATTTCCATGATATTACTATATGAACAAGCATTGATATAGTCAAGACCTACCCTCACTATTGGCTTACGATTGCATTTCTTTTAGTATTGTGCAGCAAGTGTTATTTGGAGGTTCAAATGACTGGAGGGATAGGTCTGTCATTAAACGGAGTTTCCGGGTCTGCCAAGTTATCCGAAAACCATGCATCCTCTGCTGTTATCCCCGGTGAAAGACGCAAGGTTGCAGTTTTAGCATTTAAGATAAGTGGTTTAAATGATCACTCTGTGATCATAAGGGAAGATTCCAGAAACAGAATCATGGAGCTGGCCATGGATGAATTATCCTCATCTATCAGAGCTTTTGGCGGAAAGCAGATCAAGGATGATAGAAATTGCATCATCGGCGTATTCGGCACTGTTCATTCAACCGAGCGTCTCTGTCATCGTGCTGTAGACTGCTTCTTCAGAATGATTAAGAACCTCGAAATGATAGAAAAAAACATTGACATAAGAAGCAAATCTCTTCACCTTACCGGTTCCGCCGGCGTTGCATGGGGATATGCTACTATTACACCTGATCCCAGTGGGGAAATACAAGTCAGTGGAGATTGTCTGGAAAACTCTATCACTCTTCTGAAAAATGCGCCTCGGGGTTCGGTTCTGGTATCTCAAAAAGCCATGGAATCCTGTGGCGATATGTTTTCCTGGGAATCATTCCCCATACTGAAGAACAGTTGGGTCCCCAAAAGGAATAATGATTATCATCTGATTCATCCACTTTTTTACCGGATCCCCTTTCTTGACCGGAAAAAGGAATTGAGCCAGTTAAGATCAGCGTTCGACTCTTATCTGAAATGGTTCAACCACCCTGCTGTTTTGGTTTCAGGTAAGCCCGGCTCAGGTAAATCCCGTTTTGTTGAACATTTTCTCTCGGGAATTTCTTCTGACGACGCTCATATTGTCCGTTTGCATAACAAGCTATGGGATCAGCCTCCTCTGGGAACATGGCTGCCTCTGATGAAGAAAGGCACATTTGACCCCTACGGAACAATCATGGCAGAGGTCAGAAGACTTCGATCAACTGGAAACCTTGTTCTTGTTGTGGAAGATATTCACTGGGCGGACAAAGCCTCTGTTAAACTGCTTAATCAACTGAGCCGGGCTTTCATCGATGCCGGAGTTTTTCTAATTGTTACTTCCAGAGATGATATTGATGGGTATTTAGAGGGATCGGCCGAGAAGATCCTGATGAGGAATTTTACCCGGAGAACAGTGCTAAGTCTTCTTAAAAGCATTCTGGGCACAGCGGAGAAAGCAGAAGATCAGCGGTTTGCCGATTTCCTTATGATGAGAACAAGCGGCAACCCTCTGCTTCTTATTGAATCGATACTCCATGCTTCTGAGACAGATGCAATCGGGAGAAATCTCAGCAATTCATGGTTCATTGACAAAAAGCTCCAGGGTGTTCTCTCTGAGGCATCAGAATCTTCGCTTCAGGCCAGGCTGTCAATTCTCACCGCTGCTGAAAAGTTCGCACTTCAAGTGGCTTCCGTTCTTGGTGAGGGATTCAATGGCGATCTTTTCAGTAAACTCTTTACAGGCCTTGGCAGAAGATCGGCAAAGCAGCTTCTTTCTCGACTGCTGAACACAAATTTCCTCACAACAGACGATAATGGATCTTATCAATTTCTAAATTCCTTTATGGCCGAGACCGTTTACGATACTATTCTGCCGGAAAACAAAATTGTTATTCACCGGAATGCAGCAGAACTGATCTCCGAAGGGATCAGCCCTGACCAGAATAGCGCAATTTCCATATCAATTTCAAGACACTTCATTGAATCCGGTTCTGGTGAGGAATCGCTACCCTGGCTGCTAAGTGCTATGAAACAGTATCTTGATGTTACAGAGCTGAACAAAGCAGAAAGTCTTTCCTGTGAGATCCAGAAAAGGCTCTCGAAAGAAAGTAACTATTCAGATCTATCAGGATATCTTGATATGCGTCTGTACATACTTATGGGAAAATTTCAGCTGGCTCTGAGCACCGCAGAAAGGATTCTTCCTTTTTTTGAAGGCAGGAAACTCGGTATGATCTACCATGTTATCGCCCAGTCAAGAGAAAACCTTGGAATGCCTCTAAAGGAAGTTGTTCAAGATTACATTCTGGCTGCTGAAACCGCGGAAGCAGCAGGAGACAGAAACAACGCCGCCAGTGGTCTTGGTGCTGCAGGCGCGGTATTTGCCTCTCTGGGAAGGAAAGACGAAGCCCTTTCCGCCCTGAACAGAGCTCTTAAGTATGAGAACTCTCTGGACACCAGAAGCTTGGCAAAACTTCACGGCAATATGGGAATTCTCATGCAGAGAACCGGCAGCCTTGCTGATGCTCTTTTGCACTACAGAAAAACATATGAAATGGGAAGAAAATGCGGAGACTCCAGCTTAGAGGCAAATGCCCTGGCATACATGGGACATATTGAGATCAGTATGGGCGAGAAAGAAAAAGGTATCAGCAAATTCCGTGAAGCACTGGCCATTCATCGCAACACTGGCAACAAAAGAGGTGAGTGCATTACTCTGGGTAATCTGGGAGGTACACTGGCAAGGTTCGGTGAAGCACAGAATGCAGTTGTCGCTCTGAAAAATGCAATCATGCTCGCTAAGGAAATCGGCCACACAAGAGGATTAATGACATTTCATGCAAACCTTGGCCTGGCCTTCAAGCTTGAAGGTAACTATGCTAAAGCCGAAAAACACATCCGCGAGTCAATGGATATGATTAAAAAGACAGGGGATAAGCGGGCACTGGCAGTGTCCCACCTGAACCTCTCAGGTGTTCTTTCCAGTTTGATGAGAATCCGGGAGGCTTTAGATGAGGCAAGAAGAGCATTCAGATTTGCCTGTGCAGTAAACGCCCTGACTACCCAGGCAAGAGCTCTTGGCAATATGGGATCACTCATGCGAAAAACAGATCGGTCCCGGATGGGTCTCAACTTCTACAGAGAAGCATACAAAAGAAGTTCTCTTGCGGAGGATCACTCTACGCTGGCAGGGCATGTGATCGGAGAAAGCAACTGCCTTCTGGAGCTTGGCCTGAAGGAAGAGTCATTAGCAAAATACAACGATGTTCTTGAGCTGAAAAAAAAGTACGGCATGGATGTTGAAGAAGCATATGATCTGGAAGAGCTTGAGAAAGCACTGGGAATGGGTAATGAGTAGCGTAAACAGGTAGTGTTATCTATAATATTCCTGGAGCAGAGAAAGAGAAGATTGAATTGATAAACCACCGAATAATTGAGAACACAATGCCGTTATCCTGAATGCTAAATGTGGCAGGAGAATGAATCTCCCACCACAAAAATAGGTCAATCAGCTACTGGCTAACCAGGGAAAGAAACTTCCGCTTGAAGAACTTCTCCTGTTTCGCTGTCGTAAGTATATATTACACCATCGTATGTATAATATATTTCTCCATCTATGACAATCTGGGTGTAAGTTATTCCATCAACAACTATAGTCAAAGGGAGAGAAACAGGATCGGCATTTACCACTCCGATAAACCCAAGAAGTACACACGCAAGCACCAACATTCTCACTAATTTGGACATGACATCTCCTTTCTTTCCTATTATAAAACCCGTTTAGCACCATACGATTTATATGCTACTATGTCAATAGCTGTAGAGGTATTAAATATCAATTGTTCCTTCCTGTCTATATTTGTTTGTCATTGTACTTCTATGATTCAAACAATCAGAGCACCATACCATCATGCCAGGGATATGAATTCCCTGTTCTCCGTCTTTTTCGTGCAAACGAAGCAGGTTCTTGCACAAAAGATGTAAAATGGACAGATTCCCAATCCATTAACACCGCAAAGAAAATAACTTTCTTCGCTGGTAGAGAACTGGCACAAACTAATCAGTGTTTTGCAAAGAAATGGAAGACACAGGCATGTGATTGACGGAAGCTCCGAAGGATTACATGCTAACAGCAATAACTGGTGTAGCTTTAGGAAAAGAACATCATTGGTTTTGAAGGAGAAATTGATTTGAAGAAGCTTGA
>JAGLQD010000405.1 GCA_023136985.1 Candidatus Sabulitectum sp.
TCTCCGGAATCGGTAATGATCTGCACTGCTATCTGGAACAACCCGGTAAGTGTGCCGTCACTTTTTACCTTCACTGTTTTAATGGAGACAGGTGTGCCTGTAATGGCAGTATCAAACACACATTCGGATTCAGGCAGAAAAGGAGCCGGTGTAATCAGTTCATCAAGATCACCGCTGATACAGTTTTCTGTTGTGGTTTGAAAGAGCAGCGAGAAAGAGGGGTTAATCTGCAAGATCTGTCTGCTGGAATCGCATACAACCAGAGCACCTGTGGAAGCAGCCCACAGCTTTTGTAAATACAGGGACTTAATTTCCAGCTCCGGGCTATCTATATGCGTACTCAAAAGAACCTCCTGTTAATGCCCAGGTGTAAATCTCTGAACTCCATCTGTGCCGCGCCCAGGCGCATCCGGTTCGCCGGACAAAAGCAGTCGAATCGAGAAACCGATGAATTCTGCTTTATAGCGTTTGGGTCTACCCAGATACTGCAAAAAAGTTGAGTCAGACTCAAGCCCCCCTGTATTGAGCTCATATTGTTTCTTCTCTGAAGAGATATCCCGTAAAAATATGCATCCCATGACCGATCCGCTTCTGCTACCCATTTCAAGTTTAACTGCAAGAGCTGCAAAGCACTTTGCTTTGGCAAGCATGTCCATAGATAGAATTGTATTCGGGTATGAACAGACAAGAAACCTGGAACCGTCTGTAAGAATAATGCTGTACCGGGAATGCTGCGCATGATGGTCATCAGAGTTCTCTGAAGGAGTAGACGGGTTTCGCCATGATGGAATTCCATTGGATCTTAACCAGTTCCGAGCCATTGATTCCCGGCACAGATGGTCGAACACCGTTCTGGTTCCATGAGATTCCTTTTGCAGTTTCCTTATCCTCGTCTCGGACAGCGTAATCCGCTCCAATGGTATTCCTTTCCCGAGTTGTTTTCATGAATATCAGTCCGCAGGTGGCACCTGGTCAATGAGATTTGCATTTTTCCTGATAGTTGGCTAAATTAGCACTCACTTATAAGCTGGAATAGTAGTTTTTATAGTTTTACAGTTATTCCCGAAAAGGGGCAGTAATGGACAAGAGAACACCGCTTTACGATAAGCATGTTGCGCTTGGTGCAACTATTCAATCCTTCGCTGGATATCTTATGCCCATCAAATACGGTACCATCAAAAAAGAGCACATGGCAGTACGCGACAGCGTAGGTGTTTTTGATCTGACTCACATGGGTGAATTCAGAGTTACCGGACCGGATTCCACGGCATTTCTTGACAAGCTTCTTACAAACGACGCCTCTGTTGATAATGGAAAAGCCTACTATTCCACCATGTGTTATCCGGATGGCGGGATTGTGGACGATCTCATCGTTTACAGAATTGGTGATCAGGAATACCTGATGGTTGTTAATGCTGCCAATCTTGACAAGGACTGGGCCTGGGTACAGAGTCATCTTCAAGGTTTTAATGTGAATGTCTCAAACGAGAGCAACGAAACCGCTCTTGTGGCTATTCAGGGCCCCAGGGCACAGGAAGTCTGCTCAAAACTCACAGATTACGATCTGGACTCCATTGGTTACTATGAGCACACAACTGGTAAATTCGCAGGTATTGACGCTTTGATCGCCAGAACCGGTTACACCGGTGAAGACGGGTTTGAGATCTACATGAAGTATCCTGATGCTGAAACAGTATGGGATGCAGTAGTTCAGTCCGGAGAAGAATTCGGGATCGTTCCCATCGGGCTTGCCGCAAGAGATACACTTCGTCTTGAAGTTGGTTACCCCCTTTACGGAAACGATATAGATCACAGCACCACGCCAATTGAAGCAAAGCTTGGCTGGGTTGTCAAATTAAAGACAGACAAATCGTTCATAGCCAGAGAAGTTCTTGAACAGCAGAAAGCCGAAAAACCGGGAAGATATCTGGTAGGCATGGTGGTTACAGGAAAAGGTTTTCCAAGACACGGTACTCCTCTTTACAGCGGTGACAGAAAAATTGGTATTGTTACCAGTGGATCTATTGCTCCAGCGCTTAACCAGGCTGTATGCCTTGGTTATGTAGAGCGTGGTTTTCAGAAGAGGGGAAGCGAGCTTGAGGCGGAAGTAAGAGGGAAACGCATTCCCATGAAGATCGTGAAGATACCGTTCTACACTGAAGGCAGCAGGAAATAGCCTTAACCATATTCATATAAGGAGAGATAAAATGAGCAACATACCAGAGAATGTACGCTACACAGAAACTCATGAATGGGTGCGCAAAGATGAAGATAATTTTGTGATCGGGCTTACCGATCATGCTCAGCACGAAATGGGTGAGATCGTCATGGCAGAACTGCCTGAAGTAGGGGCTGAAGCCACCAAAGGCGACTCCATGGGCGGCCTTGAAGCAGTGAAAACTGCGGAAGATTTTTATGCACCTCTGGACGGAGAAGTAGCTGCTGTGAACGAAGAGCTGGAAGCCAACCCTGCCCTTATCAACGAAGAGCCTTTTGCAGGTGGCTGGTTGTTTAAAATTAAAGCTTCTGACGGTTCGCAGTTTGATGGTCTTCTTACTGCTGAAGAGTACAAGACTCACATAGGAGAGTAAACCCATGAGCATATTCGTTCCCAACGGAAAGGCTCAAAGGGAGCAGATGCTTGATGTTATCGGAGCGGAGAAATTTGATGATCTCCTTTCTCCTATTCCAGAGAGTATTCGTCTTCAGTATGAGCTTGATCTGCCGTCACCGGCGAGTGAGATGGAGCTTGTGAAAGAGTTCAAGGGATTTGCAGCCAGGAACAGCTCTGCAGACCTGGTGTGTTTCC
>JAGLQD010000406.1 GCA_023136985.1 Candidatus Sabulitectum sp.
CCCGTGGGGTAGGTTATCAAATCTTTCAATCCTCCCCTGTATAGCCAAATACAGATTTGAGAATTCTAATCGGGTTCATCCAATTCGTTTTTTCATCGTATCTAAAGGAAACAACAGTGTAACCCATGTCCTCGAGAGCTTCTCTTTTTGCTTTGTCGTCTGCTTGCGTCCTGGATTCATCGTGAACAGGACCATCAATGTAAACTGCAAGATATTCGTACAAGAAGTCTACTCGTGTGTTGGCTTGTTCTATGAGCACCTGAGCTTTATCCGGAAGGTTGAGATTGTTCTTCTCCAGGAAATCAAGCCATTCTATTTCAAGAGTTGAGTCACAGAGGGCTTTTAGTCGGTTGAGATGATCTTGCCTTGTTGTGTCTTTTGGTGAAATCTTGTGAGTACTCTGCTTTAGGTTCATCAGCAAGTCTTTGATTTTGTTTCTATCGAGGAGTTTGTGTTCAGACTGGTTGTAATAGCTCATAAGGCAGCTGTAGCAGGCTTTACTGCACTCTTCTTCTGATGCTTCGTTTTCCCCGGTTGTTGGGTTGAAGTGGCAGATTCTGAGGGCTTCCTCTGCTATTTTGTTGATTGAGCTGGTTTCATTCAGGATTCTTTCCAGTACACCTGCTCCGCCTTCAGAGGATTCATAAAGCAGAATGCTGGTTGGGTTGGCTTTATCCGGTAGTGCTTCAGCTGCAAGCTCTCTGTCTTCAATCTTGTAGACAAGTTGAATAGCATTTTTAAGAGCTGCCATTAAAGAGAAGAATTCCTCCTTTGGAAGAGGTTCCTCAGGTTTTATTATCAGGCAGTTCTTTGTGTCTTCAACATAAGGGATCACCCTTTTGGTAAGGGCTGCTGTTGGGTCGTCTGTGTTTGCTTCCTTATCCTGTTTTTCCCATCTGCCTTTTTCGATATCAAGAACAAATCCGTATCTGTACTGGTCTTTTCTGCGCTTCCAGCCAAGATTAATTCGCCAGATAGTAGCAGAGGGGCCGTACTTCAGAGTGAGGATTGTGTCTTTGTCTTTGTCTTCAACGGTGCTGGTTTTGATGTGGCGGCCCTGAGCTGACTTTGCGAATTTAACTGCTGTCTTAAGCTCGAAACCATAACGCATTCGCTCTTCCTCATCGGTACTTATGCGCTCACGTCTTCTTGTGGAGACATTTCTGAGCCTGAACATGTTGGTCATTGGTACTGGAAGCTCTGTGCCGCAGTTTTCGCAGAGGTCCTGGGTTGGGTTGTTGTTTACTTCGTGGAGGTATCCGCACTCTTCACAGATCTTAACTTCACCTGTTGTTATCTCCGTACCATCAACCTGGAAGATTACTCTGTCTATCTCGTACTTGGCTCCTTCATGGTAGATCATTGATCTGGGGCCAAATTCACTTATAGCAAGGAATCTGCTCCGTGAAAGATACTCGCCCTCGTTTCTTCTTCTGCCGGGAATGTAAGCGTTTAGTGGAAGTCTCGGGAAGTTGTATCCCGGCAGGAAACCCTCACTGGCAAAGTAACGGTAACTGTAAAAGTCGCTGCCCAGATCAAAGTTTTCATTTAGAAGAAGGTCTCTCTGGCGTTTTGCCTCACGGTAAAGAGTTTGTGACCGGTCTCTCTGCTTCTTATCTCTGGATGCATCAAGGTTTATTTTATGCTGCTGATCCATTTGACTCACTGCAGATGAATAGAGATACTTCCAGCGTTCAGTTGCCTGATCAAATCTGTCCATCACCCTTGAGAGCTGGTCTTCAAACCAACCGTCCTTGTACCAGAAAGATTTTTCAAGATCAGGAATCAGATCTGCATAGATAGCTGCTACTCTTTTAAGAGTTCTCTGTCTTGCATGTGGGTCTTCAAACTCTTCTCTGATGTGAGGATATAGAACAGGTTCTCCTCCTCTTTCTGGAAGGCTAAGAATGTCTTTGAGGGATTTACCTAGTTTTACACCTGTCTCAGCAAGCCAGATGGCATGAAGGTGTGAGAGAATCAGTTCTTCATTCACCATATCAATTCTTGGTGGGATAACAGCACCTGCCACCATCTTCTCTGGTCTTCTGAAGAAGTACTGGTCATGGGGTCTGCGTTTACCGCAGTAGGTAAACACAAGAGCCGGCTGACCACTTCGACCTGCCCGTCCACTTCTCTGTGCATAGTTTGCAGGGTTGGGTGGCACATTACGCATGTTAACAACATTGAGCTGGGCTATGTCTACACCAAGCTCCATTGTGGGTGAACAGAAGAGAACAGGGAGTTTGGCACTTCTAAAGTCATTCTCTCTCTGTTGTCTTATCTCATTCTTCACCTGTGCCGTGTGCTCTGCTGCTTTGATATCCGGAATTCTGTTGCCAACTTCGATATAGAATCGTTTGAAATACTCGTTTGTTTTTGCAGTGCTTTCAGATTCTCGAACAACTCTGATCTGATCCGGTGCCGGTGCTGTACCATCACCAGCTTTCCAGATAAGGCTGGAAGCATTAAGCCGAAAACCCGTAAGACCACTTCTGCTTGCTGGAAGCTGTTCGACAATACCTCCTTTTCTGAGAACTTCAAGGAGATTTTTGATAATTCTGTCGATGTCATCAAGACTTAGTTTATCTGAGTAACCGGGAAGTGTTGAGATTCGTCTCAGGTATCGACCCATTCCACCTCTGGAAGAGACGTAACGGTATTTCTTTGTATTTCCCAGGTAGCCCCCATCTTTGGGTCTGGTGGTTGGGAAAAGAATGCTTGAGTAGGCAAGTTTGTCATCTTCATCCAATGCCCACGGATCATTAAGGTGTTGATTGCTTAGTCTCAAAAGTCTTTCCTGGTAATCCGGTTCAAGGAAATCTACTTTAAGAACAAGTTCTCTGCGCATATAATCAAGGAGGGTTTTTAGAATTCGTTCTCTGGCTTCAGCAGTAGCAAATGCAAGGGCTTCATGAGAAGCAGCCCAGAATTCATTTCCTTCAGCAATTAACTTAAGATGTTTGTACTCGATTTTCAGAAGACCTACCTGCTCGAGATTAGGTACATTTACCCGCCAGCCTCTGCTCAGGTCGTTGTAAATTCTGTAACCCAGAACTCCCTTGAAAGCTTTGTTAACATCGGTTCTTGCAATGGGAATAAGATCCGGATCCCGTGAGTACTCCGGGAATGGAATGTTCATTGCATTAAACACTCTGTCTACAAGATCATCATGTTCTATTCCCTCTTCACCAGCTTTTTCTATGGCTTTATAAATACCTGCTCTGAGAATTCCCATATGAATAAAATCATTGAAATGACCTGCCTGAAGTGAAGCATCCTGCCTGTTGTCGGTAAAGCTCAATAGTTTTTTCGCTTCCTTTTCAAAATCACTGTCTTTTAAAAGCTCTGCGATTGCCCCTAAAGTAAGTATTGTTGTTGCAGTACTTCGACCTTCAGTACCAAGGGAAGCCAGCTTACCGAAGTCCGATCTCTGCTGAGATGCATAAACAATTCCGCACTTAGGGCAGAATCTGAATGGAGACCTGATGAATGCAAACTGCATCCCTTTTTCAGTTTCATCTCCGGTCTCGTTGAGATGTAATACTTCAGGAGCCCAGGTTCTTCTGTTCCTTGGAAGTAGAAGCTTACCAGCTTTTTCATCCAACCAGTCTTCTGGAAGCCTTTTCAGTGCTTCCTCTCTGTCTTCAGGCCATGGGTCTTCTGTGTTCAGGTAGAGATAACCGGCAGTTCCGTCATCATCTTCCTTCTGCCTGTCATGAAAAGCCCTGGGTTCTACCAGGCCTTCTTCGCTGTTATGCCTGACACTATAGAATTCCTGACCGCACTCACGGCAGAAGACCATTGGGTAAAGAATTTTATCTGGATCTGATGGAGAGTAATACTGACCACTGAGGGTAACTTTTCTTGTTTCTGGTGTTTCAAGAGTGGTGAATACAGTTTCACTGGGGCTTATGAACTGATGTAATCTGTAGGCAAAACAGGGTTTGTCTTCCGAATCTTCAGATTTGATTGTATTGCCAACATCAAGCATCTTCCTGATGAAACTCTCTGTTTCATCTTTTTGCATTGAAAGGAGATGGGCCAGTTTACCGGCAACACCATTCCTGCCCCTGATTGGCTTTGGCTCTGCTCTTCTTAAACTTCCATCATCCAGTTGTTCAACACCGAATGTTGTTTCAACCCACTGAGCCAATACATCTTTTTTAAAATCAACAAGAGTCTCTGGAAACTCTGCTTTTTTCAATCTCCTACCTAGGGCTTCAATAAAATCCATGTCATTGATATCACTATTGTCTGTAACCCTTGTAAGGGTTTCCCCGATTACATTTTTGGGCTTAACAAGCGCACCAAAGAGTTTTGTGGCAACAGAAGCAACCTGAGCATTGCTTTCCTCTTTGGTTCCCTCTCCTGCCATAGTAGCTGATGTTCCAACAGAGATCATATCCGTAGCATTGAAGTAGCTCTTTGCTCTTCTCACAAGCATTGCAACATCTGCGCCCTGCCTGCCTCTGTATGTGTGCAGTTCATCAAGAACAAGAAACTTCAAACCCTGCGCGTTCCTGATAATGCTTTTCTCTTCCGGTCTTGTAAGAATAAGTTCAAGCATCACATAGTTTGTTAAAAGAATATCCGGTGGATTAGCCCTGACTTCCTGCTTTTCTTCATCTGATTCCTGACCTGTATACTTCTTAAAAGTAACCGGCCCTTTCTCGTTAGGATAATCTCTGTTAACAAATCTGGTTAATTCTTCTATCTGACTGTTTGCAAGAGCGTTAAGTGGGTATACAATAATAGCCTTAATACCCTTTTTGTCTTTGTTCTTCAAAGCATAGTTAACTATTGGAATGATGTATGCAAGGCTTTTACCGGAGCCAGTACCCGTTGTAAGTATGTAGTTCTCTCCCCTGTTTGCAATCTTGATTGCTTCAGCCTGATGCTTGTAAAGAGTCAAGGGTTTTGGGAGTTGATTCTCTTTCTTCATTGCGAAGATTTTTTTACATTCAGGGTCAAGAATACCCTGTTCAATGAAGTCTGTAATTGATTCACCAGTCTGGAATTTGGGATTAATCTGTATAAGAGGGTCAGGCCAGAGCAGGTCGCGTTCAACGGTGCGATTTACTTCATTGTCGATTCTCTGGTCACGGATATTGATAAAGCTCTTCACATAAGATTTATACTGATTTACAATCTCATCCCTAAGCCGGAACGCGTCCATACATCCCCTTGCATTTAGGAGTGTGGTATCGTTTAATTATCTGAGCATTATTACAGGTATTTGCCGCTGAAGCAAGGCCTCATTTACGATGCACAAGCACTTTAAAGTCAATATTTCATAACACTATGGAAAACAATATTTCGTTTTATTGCTGCTGCAATATGGCATGATATGCAACTCATTACCGTGTCATATCTTAACGGGGCAAAGAACTAAATTGCTTGCACTCCAGGCAAGGGTATTTATTGATTCCATGTAATCCACAAACAGTGGGTTCAGAATCTGTCGCCGAAACTTGGTGCGATCAGATCTATTGGTCAAGGCTATAAATTCAACTTACTTACTACCCATGCGACGTTTACGAAGAACAGCCACTTGGTTCCGACTTAGTGCTAACTTGGTGCCAACTGGTGCTCCCTGGCCAGTCATGTCCCTCATCCCGCATTGCGCTTACATGCAATACCGATATTCAGCATTATTTGCAACTGCTTCGCATTTTCGTTTCTTCTTTGATTGCATTTGCTCCCGTACAAGCAAAAAACATCTTTTGTATTCCCCGCAAGAGTTTTTCTGCTTTTTCCTGTTGTAGTCTTCATTGCTATCTGGGGACAATTTGTCCCTATGTAGAATCCGAGGTCTTCGTCTCTTCTTCTTACTTTTTTCAGGTAGTCAGTTGAATTAATACTATCTGTCAATGCTCCAACTATATCAACCAGAGAGAAATACCATTCATCACTATACTAAGGAACCAAACTTATATAACAT
>JAGLQD010000407.1 GCA_023136985.1 Candidatus Sabulitectum sp.
AAGCGTGTTCTCGAACGAGTCGAGGAAATATCATGGCATCCCGCATGGGGTCACGAGCGAATGCGGAACATGATGGAAGTACGTCCGGATTGGTGCCTCTCAAGGCAGAGATCCTGGGGGGTCGCTCTCCCTGTCTTCACATGTCCGGATTGCGGTAAACCGGTTTTTGATCATGAGGTGATAGACGCCGTTGCTGATCTGATATCGAAGAAAGGATCCGATATCTGGTTCGAGCTTGATCCATCCGAATTGTTCAAACTTGCAGGCAAAGAAGCTGAATGCCAGTTCTGCGGCGGACGTAATATCGAGAGAGTGGATGACATACTGGATGTATGGTTTGACAGTTCTCTGAGCCATTATAACGTGCTCACAGAAGAATACGGTCTATCCAGGCCAGCCTCGGTATACATTGAGGCTACAGACCAGCACAGAGGCTGGTTCGGAGTGAGTCTTATAACTTCCAATGCCCTGGACCTGTCCCGTCCTGCTGACAACATTATTACCCATGGTCTTATCCAGGACAAAAAGGGTAAGAAAATGTCCAAGTCGCTTGGCAATGTGATCGCTCCCTCCAAGGTTATCAATGCAAATGGTGCTGACATTCTCAGATTGTGGTTTGCCGGCATTGATTACACTTCAGATTTCAGGGCTGATCTAAGTCAGCTCGCAGACTCCAGAGAAGCCTACAGGAAGATCAGAAATACAACACGATTCATGCTGGGCAATCTGGGAGGCTCTACTGGAGTAATGCCTGACCCTTCAGGTTTCACCGGTCTTGACCGGTACATATGGCTCAGGTTTAGAAAACTCATGGCCTTCTGCCTGGAGGAGTACAGGAAATTCCAGTTCCACAGAGTTTATCGGGAGCTGAGGAATTTTATGGTAATTGAGCTTTCCGGATTGTATCTGGATGCAAGAAAAGACAGATTGTACTGTGATCCTGTGGATAGCTCTGCAAGAAAAGCAACAGTGGAGATTCTGGGATGGCTTACAGTTGAGCTCACGCGATTGCTTGCACCACTTATTCCATTCACAGCGGAAGATATCTGGGATCATGTTCCGGAGAATCTTAAAAAATCAGAGAGTATTCATCTGGAACTTTTCACTCAGGATTCTGCCTTGACTCCAGAAGAAGAACTGGAGTTGTCTTCCTGGTCAGCCTACCTTGATGTAAGAAAGACCGTTCTCAAACATCTTGAAGAACAGCGTGCTGAAGGAATAATTGGCGGTGGGCTTGACGCTCATGTTTACCTGACGCTTCCCGAGGAAATGCAGGAAAGTGCACTTGGCGAAGACTGGTCTGATTTCCTTATAGTATCAAAAGCTCTTATTGCCACCGGAGAGACCCTTCAGGTTAGCACAGTGAAGGCCGAAGGTGGAAAGTGCCAGAGATGCTGGAAGATCATTCCTGAGGTGGGAACCCATTCGTATGCGGATGATGTATGCCACAGGTGCGGGAAGGTTCTGGAAACAATTGAAAAGTAAACCGTTAGCATTTACTGCGGCTGTTGTTGTTCTGCTCCTGGATCAGGCAACAAAATTCGCTGCAAGGTATGAACTCATGGAAGGTCATCCTCAGGAGGTTCTCGGTAATTTCTTAAGGATCGTTCTCAGATACAACTACGGTGCTGCATTCAGCCTTGGCTGGGGAGGACCTGTTTTTCTCTCTGTATTCACAGCTCTGGCTTGTATCTTTCTGATAAGATACATGATGAAGGTTAACCACAGGAAGCAATTGCTCTGGTTCGGGGTCATTCTGGGCGGAGCTGTTGGAAATCTTGTTGACAGAATAGCAATGGGAAAAGTTACTGATTTTATAGATATAGGAATAACCGGGTGGAGATGGCCCACCTTCAATGTAGCTGATATTGCCATCTGTATCGGGGGCATCGCCGTATTTTTCCTTTTTAAAGGAGCTAGGCGGCTGGAGGTACCCACAAAGGAAACAGAGAAATGAAGAACACCGGCAGGATAGTTGTTGCTATCGGAGGAAACTCTTTGATCATTCCCGGTTCCGGCAGAGGTAACAGAGAAACACACGAGGTTGCCCGCACTGTTTGTGAAGAGCTCGCTGCTATTGCAGACATATTCGGCAGTCTTGTTGTCACCCACGGCAATGGACCCCAGGTGGGCTATGAGCTTATCAGAAATGCACTGGCTGATCACATTATTCCTCGTGACGGAATGGATGCGAATGTTGCAGCTACCCAGGGAATTATCGGCTATCTGCTACAGCAGGTACTGGGTGATGTTCTTGAAGAGTCAGGTAAGGATATTCCTATTTCGAGTCTGATAACTCAGGTGGAAGTTAAGGCGGATGACCCCGGGTTTAAGAACCCCACCAAGCCGGTTGGTCCCTTTTATACCGAAGATGAGGCTGGAGACAGGATGAAGTCAAAGGGATGGATCATGAAGGAAGATGCCGGACGGGGCTGGCGGAGAGTGGTACCTTCCCCCATCCCGAAAAAGATTGTGGAACTCACTACGATCAATACACTTGTTGAAGCAGGTCAGATAGTGATATGCGCAGGTGGCGGTGGAGTACCAGTTGTCAGGGAAGGCAAAAAGATCAGAGGTGTTGCTGCAGTGATCGACAAAGACCATGCCAGCGCCCTTCTTGCTTCCAAGCTGGGAGCACCCACCTTTGTTATCTCAACTGGAGTACCTGAGGTTTACATCAACTTCGGCAAGACGGATCAGAAGGCTCTTCGCTCAGCAACAGCGAAAGAGATGAAGATGTACATGGATCAGGGTCAGTTCGCGGAGGGTTCCATGAAGCCGAAGATCAGAGCGGCACTGGGCTTTCTTGATCACGGTGGCTCAAGGGTGGTTATCTCTTCACCTGGCAACCTTATCAGTGCTTTGAACGGTGAAACCGGAACCACTATTACAAACTGAGCAGGAATAGAGCGGGAGGGGCAAAAATACCCTCCCGACATGGTGGCCATAACACTTGACAGTTAAACGTTGGATAGGCTATTATCGGCGCAGTGAAAAAGACATCTTTGAATGGTTACGGTGGGCGATTAGCTCAGTTGGTTAGAGTGCTTGCTTGACATGCAAGAAGTCACCGGTTCGATTCCAGTATCGCCCACCATATTGTTTTGATAAATGAGATCATGGAGATATAAATTGAGTGATAATGTCCGTATAATATTCCCTGACCACAGTTCACGGGAAATAGACAAAGGGTCTACTGGTCGCGATGTGGCTGCTTCCATTTCAAAGGGGCTTGCAAAGAAAGCTATTGCCTATGAACTGGATGGAGAACTGTACGATCTAACAAGCCTGATTCTTCGTGACGGCAGTATCAGAATAGTAACAGCGGAAGACGACGAATCTATCCAGATGATCCGGCACAGCGCTGCTCATCTTTTGGCAGCGGCTGTTCTTGAGTTGTATCCGGATTCAAAATTTGGTATTGGACCTGCAATCGAGAACGGTTTCTACTACGATATGGAGATCCCCGGATTTAAGGGAGATAAGGACCTGGAAGCAATTCGGTCCAGGATGAAAAGACTCATCAAAAAGAACATCCGTTTTGAAAGAAGGGAATTATCTTATCTTGAGGCTTTGGAGCTCTTTACAGCTCAAGATGAGAGATTTAAGATCGAACTGCTGAATGAGATCAAGGATACTGGTGAAACCATTTCAGTTTACACACTGGGCGGGTTCACGGATCTCTGCAGAGGTCCCCATGTACCATCAACAAAATTTCTTGCAAGTTTCGAGTTGCTGAGTGTAGCCGGTGCTTACTGGCGGGGCAGTGAAGAGAACGAGATGCTCACCCGCATTTATGGCACAGCATTTCATTCCAGAGAGGATCTGGAATCCCATCTGAGTTTTCTGGAGGAAGCGAAGAAAAGAGATCACAGGAAACTTGGGGTGGAGCTGGAGTTATTCAGCTCTAAGGGCATGGGTGGTGCTGGATTCGTCTACTGGTTGCCCAAGGGAACCATTGTGAAGGAGAATCTGGAGAATCTCTGGAAGGATGCTCACAGGCAGGCTGGCTATCAGTTGGTCAGTACACCGCACATAGCTCCGGTTGAACTCTGGAAAATCTCCGGGCACTACGATTACTACAGAGATAACATGTATTTCACTGAGGTGGAGAACGGAGAGTATGCCCTTAAGCCCATGAACTGTCCGGGGCACATAATAGTTTACAGGAATTCGAAGCGGTCGTATAAAGAGTTGCCAATGCGAATTGCCGAACTGGGAACGGTTTACCGTTATGAGCGAAGTGGTGCTCTTCACGGGTTGATGCGAGTAAGAGGTTTCACAGTTGATGATGGTCATATCTTCTGTACAGCCGACCAGATCGTTTCAGAAATTCAGGATGTTGTTCGGTTCGCCCTCTATTTCTTGAAGCTGTTTGATTTCGGATACAAAATTGAGCTTTCACTGATGGATCCTTCAGATCCCGAACACTATGCCGGCGAACCGGAAGACTGGGCAAAGGTAGAACCATTGCTTGCGCAGGCTCTTGATGATATGGACGAAGACTACAAAACTGTGATCGGTGAAGCTGCATTCTACGGACCTAAGATTGATATAAAGCTTCGTGATGCTCTTGGACGATACTGGCAGGGACCAACTGTTCAGTTCGACTTTAACATTCCAGGCAGATTTGATCTGGAATACATCGGTGCTGACGGAGCTTCCCACAGGGTATATATGGTACACAGAGCCTTGTTAGGATCAGTAGAAAGATTCATAGGCAATCTCATCGAGCACTACACCGGTAATTTCCCGGGTTGGCTCGCACCGGTTCAGCTTATTATCTTACCGATTACTTCCGTACAAAATGATTTTGCGGAAAGACTTTATAATAAAGCTGTGGATGCCGGTTTGCGATGCGAACTTGACAACCGCAGTGAGACGATTGGTTACAGGATTCGAGGCGCAGAAACCGGCAAAGTGCCCTATATGTTCATTGTCGGTCAGCGCGAGGAGGAATCTGAAACAGTGGCCATTCGCAGACATGGTGAGGGCGACATCGGCACTCTGTCCATTGATGAGGCAGTAAAAGTTGTTGTTGATGCCTGCACCAGGCCTGCATTGCCGGAACGGAGGTAGTTAGAAATCGCAAACTCCACCCGTGTTAATGGTGAGATCAGAAGTCAGAAAGTCAGACTTATTGATCAGGATGGGGAGCATGTAGGAGTGCTTGATTACGCCAGGGCTATGGAAATGGCCGGCACGGCTGATCTTGACCTTGTAGAGATAAGTGGAGCCAGTGATCCGCCTGTTTGCAGGATAATGGATTATGGCAAATATCGGTATCAGTTGAATCGGAAAGAGAGAGAAGCCAGGAAGAAGCAGCATTCCGGCGGATTGAAGGAAGTTAAGTTTCGACCGAATACCGATACCCACGATTATAATTTTAAGATGAGGCATGCCAGAGATTTTCTTGAAGCCAGGCACAAAGTAAAGGCAACAGTGGTTTTTCGCGGAAGACAGATGGTTTACAAGGATCAGGGCTATGATCTTTTAAGCCGCCTTTCAGCCGATTTGGAAGATCTTGCACAGATAGAAAGAAAGCCAGTTATGGAAGGCAGGTTTCTTACAATGATACTTGCCCCCAGACGGGAAAAGAACACTTAGTAGCAGAAGAGACGGGGATCAATATGCCTAAGATGAAGACTCACAAGGGTGCTGCGAAGCGCTTCAAAAAGACAGGAACCGGTAAGATCCGTGTTAGACACAGTCATGCCGGACACATTAAAACAAAGAAGAGTAGCAAGCGGAAACGCAAATTGCGCACAGCAGGAATCGCATCACCCTCCGATACCAAGCGCATGAGAGTTCTCCTGCCCAAGTAACAGCGGAGGCTGAAAAAAATGAGTAGAGTAAGAAACGCCGTTGCAAGGCACAAAAGACACAAGAAGGTACTTAAAGCTGCCAAGGGCAATGTTGGAGGAAGGCGCAAGCTGTATACAGTTGCTGCGGATGCCAACAAGAAAGCTATGGAGTATCAGTACAGGGATAGAAGGAACAAAAAGAGAAATTTCAGAGCCCTCTGGATAACTCGTATTAATGCTGCGGCCAGAGAGCATGGAGTAAGCTACAGTGTTTTGATAAACGGTCTTTCCAAGGCCGGGGTACTTATTGACAGAAAAATGCTTGCAGATCTTGCTGTGAAGGATCCTGTGGCTTTCGGCAAAGTTGTCGAGGTTGCCAGAAAGGGTCTTTAGTAGACTAGGGAGGCTTTCCATTGCCCATGGCCGGAGGGTCAGAGAGACTGACAGAAGCGGTAGACAGACTGATATTGAGGTATCGGTCTATGGACGATGACAATAAGCGTCTAGCAAGCCGGGTAGAGGAACTGGAGAATAGAATTGAGTACCAGAAGGGTAATGCAGATTCTGAGGGTTACAATCTTCTCAGAATTCATTACGCCAGACTTCTGCACGAGAGACAGGAGTTAAAGCAGAGGCTTGAGGCTCTGCTTGGGAAACTGGAAAAATTGAAAGATCAGCAGGGACAGAGTACTAATGACTGACCGTCCGGAGACAACAAGAGTAAACATATACGGTCGGGAGTATTCAATAAGAGGCGAGGGCGATCCTGCTTACATTGCGGAGATCGCCCATTTTCTTGATATGAGAATGCGGCAGATGACAGAGAACATTGCCATGACCTCCACAGCGAAGGTGGCAATACTGGCATCACTGAACATTACAGATGAGTTGTTTACAAAAACAAGACAACTCGAGGAAATGGAAGATGGCCATCAGATGTTTTTGTCCAGCCTTGCTGACAAAATTAACGATGTGCTCACCCCGGAGGAAAACTCGTCGGGATCATCCGTTCCGCTGCTTCGTGAACATATCAGGACTGCTTCATCTGATCCCCCCTCGATATTTCAGAAATCCACCCCAGGCAGTAGCAAAGATCAGCCATAGTCCTCGGAGGACAGTGCTCTGGAATGTGCCGCAGGGTTTTGGAGATTCGACACTGTTTCCCCGATTATTATAGATGAGTTCCTGCGCCTGAAACGAGGAAAGCACGGATATGCATATACTAATTCCTATAGGATTTGCTGTTTTAGCGTTTGTGCTTGGTTTTTACCTGCATAAAATGCTTGTAACCAAGGAGATCGGAGGAGCATCCGCAGAGGCGGATCGTATTCTTTCCGAGTCCAGAAGAGAAGTTGAATCGCTGAAAAAAGAAGCTCTGCTGGAGGGTAGAGAAAAAATCGTCGAGGAGAGGGCAGTCGAGCTTGAACGACTTCGGAGAAAACAATCTGAACTCGACAAGAGAGAGAATAGCATCAACAGGCTTTCTCAGCAGTCTGATAGAACTCTGGAGATCCAGAAAACCAGAGCTGATTCTTTAGCCCAGCAGGAGACTGCGCTGGGCGAGATAGAACAGGCTTTACAGGCGAAACACAATAGAGCTAACAAGCTTATTGAGGAACACAACATCAGGCTGGAGGAGGTTGCAAGACTCTCCAGTGAAGAAGCAAGAGAGCTTCTTCTTTCCAACCTTCGGGAAGAAACAAATCTGGAAGCAGCAAAACTCACAAGAAGAATACTGGATGAGGCAGAAAGAGCCGCCGACGATAAGGCAAACAGTATTCTTGCAACAACCATTCAGAGATGTGCGGCGAACCATGTGGTGGAGAGCTGTATTTCTGTGGTGAATCTTGCCAATGATGACATGAAGGGTCGAATCATCGGCCGCGAGGGTCGCAACATCAGAGCATTTGAAAAAGCCACCGGGGTGGATGTGATCATAGATGATACACCTGAAGCTGTTGTTCTCTCCTGTTTCGACCCGGTCCGAAGAGAGGTTGCCAGACTCTCTCTTGATAAACTGATAAACGATGGAAGAATACATCCGGGACGGATTGAATCGGTTGTGGCGAAAGTTCGAAGCGAGATGGAGCGTACTATTCGCAAACTTGGGAATGAACTTGCCATGGAAGCAAGTGTCACCGGGTTGCATCCACAGCTTATCAGACATCTGGGCAGGCTCAGATACAGAACAAGTTATGGCCAGAATAT